>JAFUPM010000046.1 GCA_017481225.1 Clostridia bacterium | reverse complement strand
GTTGCAAACTTTACTCAGGCATTCGCCGCGTATTTCGCAAAAACAGGCATACGCATCAACGCAGTTGCTCCCGGATTTATTCTCAACCCCAGAAGTAAGCTTATTCTTGGAACCGTCGAGGAGGGGCTTACTAAACGAGGACAGGACGTTATCGATCACACCCCGATGGGTAAGTTCGGTTCCGCAAACGATATGTGCGGTGCTATCCGCTGGCTTATTGACGACCGTGCAGCAGGCTTCGTTACGGGTATAACCGTTCCCGTTGACGGCGGCTTCCTCACCTTGTCGGGTGTCTAGACGAGGTGTAATATGATACTTACCGATTATTTCAGAAGTCAGCCCGATGCCGCGTGGGATATTGCGAAGCAATGCGGTGTTTCCCACGGCGTTATCCGTCTGCCCGAGGACGGAAGGTTCGACTATTCCGATAAGGCTCATTGGGATACTCTCGTTAAAAGATTTACCGATTTCGGTGTAACGCCCGTAGCTATTGAGCCTATGCCGAACGAGCTTCACGACCACATCAAGGCAGGTGACGCCCTCCGTGATGAGAGCATCGAAAAGGTTATCTCTATGTTCCCGAATATGAGAGCCCACGGCATTGATACTATCTGCTTTAACTTTATGGCGCATATCGGCTGGCTCCGTACACGCTCCGATTTTCCTGAGCGCGGCGGCGCAAAAGTAACCGAATTCAATATGGCAGACTTCAAGCCCACAGGCGCGAAAATTACCGCAGAGGAGCTTTGGGCAAACTATGAGTACTTCGTTCGCGCCGTTGTTCCCGAGGCAGAGAAGTACGGCATAAAGCTCGGGCTTCATCCCGACGACCCGCCCGTACCGCGCCTTGGCGACGTTGAGCGCATTATGATAAGCAAGGAAAATATTAAAAAGGCGGTTTACGGTATAGTCAAAAGCGAGAGCCTCGGTATCACAATGTGTCAGGCGAATTATTTCGTTATGGGCGAGGATCTTGAGAAAACCATCGAAGAATTTGCAGACCGCATCTTTATGGTTCACTTCCGCAACACCAAGGGAACACCCAACCGCTTCCGCGAGACCTATCACGATAACGGTGATATAGATATGGCAAGGATAATGAACGCCTACGTTAAAAACGGAATAAACGTGCCAATAAGAGTTGATCACGTACCCACGATGCCGGGCGAAGTATCCACCCTTGCTGGCTATGACGCTCTCGGCAGACTCTTTGCCATCGGATACTTAAAAGGTATTTTAGATGCAACCGAGGGGAGATAAATTATGATAAGGATAGAAAATAAAGTAATAAAGAAGCAACCTAAATTCTGGAACCACGCCCTCTTTCACCCCACAGATGCAATAGAAGACCCCTGGGGTAAACGTATCCTTGACCGTATGGCAGCCGACGGCGCGATAAAGACTATCCGTATTTACTCTATGTTTGAGGACATCGTCTATATCGGTGAGGACGGCGAGCTGTGCTACGACTTCCGCGTAAGCGACCTGCGCCTTGACTACCTTTTGGAGAAGGGCTACGATCTTCTGATCTCCTATGCGAGTGTGCCCGATTGTATAGCGGTGTCAAACAATTTGAAGATGAGTATGTCGAAGGGCGGCTCCCGATACAAAGGAAAAATGTGGAACTCCGCGCCGCCGAAGGACTACGGGGTATGGGAGGAAATCTGCTATCAATATACGAAGCATCTTGTGGACCGCTACGGCGAGGAGAAGGTGGCGAGCTGGCATTGCCACTGCCATAACGAGCCCGACGCCGGCTTTTGGATGAGAAACGTGGATGCAAAGGATTTACTTACAAAAAGCACCGAGTATTGCAAGCTTTACGATGCCTTTGTCAGAGGTGTAAGACGGGCTTCCGCGGGTATTCGTGTTGGCGGTCCCGCGCTGTCATGCGAAACGGAATTTCTGGATTACTTCCTTTCTCACGTAAAGGAAACGGGTGTTGAAATGAATTACGTGGCGCTTCACACCTACGGAACCAATCCCAAAATGATAAACGAGGGAACGAGACCTCTTGCTACGGAGAACCATTTTGTTTATAGGATAGACCCATACCGCGAGGTTTTGAGCAAATACGGCTTTGAGGACGTGGAGTTAATCTTTGACGAATGGGGAGCAGCATCACACGGATTTCACAATATCGAGGAATGTCCTACGCTTATCTTCCGCGAAAACGAGGTGTATTCCGCCTATTTTGCTAAGCTCATCTATCAGCTCACCTCGTCGGGACTGAACGTTTCCAAGATGATGATTTGTCTCTCGGGACAGCACGAGATGGTTACGGATTTTTCGGGCTTCCGCAATTTCTTCACCCTCAATTTCATAACCAAGCCCATCTATAACGCCCACCTTATGACCTCAAAAATGGAAGAGCTTCTTGTGGAAAGCAAAACAGACCGTGAGAACGTTTTCGCAGTTTCAACGAAAAATGAAGCAGGCGAGTATTCCACCCTTTTGACCTATTGCTCTAAAGATTTTAGCGAGGACCTTCCCGAGCTTTGCGAGGAGCTGGTATTTGCCGACGATATTTCGGACAAGACCGTTACGGTCTATTGCATCGATAAAAGCAATAACAACCCCTACCGTATGTGGGAGCGCGCAGGCTGCCCCGAGATGAACGAGGAGCTGCTCGTAGCTCTGCGTGAGGAGGGCAAGCTTAAGCCCACAAGCGTTCAGAAGGGAAGCGAGCCCCTTAAGCTGAAGCTTACCCCCAACTGCACCTATCTAATTACCGTCAGAAAGTGAGGAAGAAGAATATGAATTTCAATGACAGAGAAAAAATTATTGCACTTACTCCTCTTTGGAAGGGCGAGCGTTTCCCCGACGGACGCCCGAAGGTCCCCGACAAATACCTTGACGCCCTTTACGGAATGACTCTCGAAGAAGTATGGAAGCCTATATTCGTTCTCGGCTACGAGCATCAGTTTGTGGGCGGTGGACTCGCGCCTCTTCAGCCCCTTCACGACGACGGAAGAAAGCTGGTCGGTCGTGCCGTAACCTGCACCTATGCTCCCACGCGCCCCGATCTGCATGACGTTCAATTCAATCGAGGAGCCGAGGACGGGCTCAAAGGAAACTACAATCAGTGGGTCATTGATTC
>JAFUPM010000045.1 GCA_017481225.1 Clostridia bacterium | reverse complement strand
GGAGCGATAGGATCGTCCTGGCTGATTGCGATAGCAGTCATACCGGAGAGGTACTGCTTCATCTCACCGTAGCCTGCGATTTCGCATGCTCTGCCGGTAAGAGTATTCTTCATAACGGTATACTCGATACCTGCCTTACGAAGAGCAGCACGGAGTGCGGTGTCTTCGGATACCTTAATGCCTTCATACTTTACGAGAACGCCCGATGCGGCAGTCTGCAGCTTCGCTGCGAGAGCCTCAACTACTTGCTTCTTCTCTTCAAGAATCTTGTTGCTTGGCATTTTTTCACCTCCATAAAATTTCAATAAAAAACATCCTTTTCCGGGAAGATGACATACTACCTCCGAGAAAAGGACAACAAAAATAATTAATATTCAAGTTATTCTCACCTCGGCAGGAAAGCGTCAAGCTTTTACCGGAAACCTGCTGTCTTAGGATACCTATGGTATTATACTAAATTAATCCTTGTTTGTCAAGGGGTTTTTGAAAAATAATTTTGTTTTTTGAAAAAACGCGTGTAAGCCCCCTTGGAAAATGCCGAAAACGCGGAGAAATTCTGCCTTGCCGCCTCAAGCAGAGGCGGCTGTGAGCTTATGAATTAATTGCAAGGATTACATTAATATATGCTGTATTCTGCGTGTGCGAGAGATTAACTCGCAAATCGGCAAGTACGGCCGAGAGCTATTCGTACAGGTTCTTACTCTTCAACGTACGATAGATAGAACGGTAGGACTCAAGGCGCGTTTTCGCAATTTTGCCCTCCGCGCAGGCTTTGGCAACGGCACATTCGTCCTCGCCCTCGCCAACGTGAGCGCAGTCTGCGTAACGGCACTTGCCTACGTAGGGCAGAAGCTCGGGGAAGGTGGGGATAAGCTCGTCAAGGGAGAAAAAGTCAAAGCGGGCAAAGTCTATGAGAGAAAAGCCAGGTGTGTCCGCAAGGAGCCCTGTGTCTGGGGTGTCCTCAATATCAAATATCTCGACGTGGCGGGTGGTGTGTCTGCCGCGCTCGATTTTGCGTGAAATTTCCGCTGTGGCAAGAGAGAGCCTCGGGAAAAGTGTATTCATAAGGGTGGATTTGCCTACGCCGGATGCACCTGCAAATGCGGCAAGCTTGCCCTCTCTTACCTCGCGCTTTATGTAGTCCGCAAGCTCCTCTATTCCCTGCCCGCCCTCGGAGGAGGTAATAAAGGTGGGGATTCCTGCCGTTTTGTATATCTCGGCATATTCGATGGACGCATCGGAGGAAAGGTCGGACTTCGTTATTACTATGACGGGAGTTATTGAGTTATGCTCCGCTATGGCAGTAAGCTTGTCCACCGTCTCGATAACGGGCGAGGGCTTTACTGCCGCAAATACTATAAATAGGTAGTCAAGGTTGGAAAGAGGGGGTCTTATGAGAGAATTTTTTCTCTCGGATATTTCGGAAATTACTATGCCGTCGGGGGTGGAGTCGTCCACCGTTACGGTGACGTTGTCGCCTATGAGAACCTTAGCCTCGTCCCGCTTCAGGACACCCTTGGCGCGGCAAACGAGCCGTTCTCTAGAGCCGTCCGCTGTGGGCACGCGCACCTCGTAGAGACCGCCGAGACCCTTTATTACCTTTCCGTATTTTTCACTTATCAAGTTGTATCTCCGTTTCTTGTAGCCTTGCGCTCCCTTGCGCCTGACGTTTGGTTTGAGTTTCATCGGATATTCGCACTCAAAGAGAGTTAAACTTCTATCTAAAAGTGCCACATCAAGGCTTAAGTATTACAGCTGTTATTCTGCTTTTGAGTTTTTAGGAGCTGCTCTCCTCTTTATTCATACGCGACCTGCGCAGCTGACCGCAGGCGGCATTAACGTCGCTTCCAAGCCTTCTGCGGACGGTGGCGCAAATTCCGCGCTTCTCAAGTAAGTCGGCAAATGCGTTTACGGTTTCGGCACTTCCACGCTTGAAGCCCGTCTCCTTCACCTCATTTACGCGGATAAGATTTACGTGAATGGGCGCACCCGTGCCGCGAAAAGCGGTATTCAAAAGGGTTGCCAGCTCTTCGGCGTCGGCTGCGGTATCGTTCTTTCCCGATATGAGGGTATACTCAAAGGATATGCGCCTTCCCGTAGTTTTGTAGTAGTCTACGCAGGCGGAGAGAAGCTCCGAAATTTTCCACTTATTATTAATAGGCATTATGGCGGAGCGCTTCTCGTCGGTTGCGGCGTGTAGAGAAATAGATAAGGTTATGGGGAGGTCAACCTCTGCAAGCTTATATATACCCGTGACAATTCCACAGGTGGACAGCGAGATATGGCGGTAGCCGATATTGAGCCCGTCGGGGTGATTGACGAGGCGCAAGAACTTAACTACGTTATCGAAGTTATCGAGAGGCTCGCCAATTCCCATCATAACGATATTGGATACTCTCTCTCCCGAGTCAGCTCCAGCCACTATAACCTGGCCGAGAAGCTCGGAGGGATAGAGGTCGCGAAGCTTACCTCCAATGGTTGACGCGCAGAATTTACAGCCCATATAGCAGCCAACCTGGCTGGATATACAGAGTGTGTTGCCGTGCTTGTATTTCATAAGCACGCTCTCAATGCAAGAGCCGTCGAAAAGGCGGAACAGATACTTGACGGTACCGTCGATTTTCGACACCAGCTTTTCCTCTACGGTGGGGAGCGTGTCGAGAGTTTCAGCCTTCAGCCTCTCGCGCAAGGTCTTGGAAAGGTTGGTAAGTCCGTCTATACGGCAGCCTGCCGCAAGGCGCGGAAAAACCTGCTTTGCGCGGAATTTAGGCTCTCCGAGAGATACGAAATATTCCTCCAGCTCCGAGGGGAGCATAGAGTAAAGGTCCTTTTTTTCTAGCATTATTTTATCCTTCTGACTTTCGATATAAAGAAGCCGTCAGTGTTGTGTATATGAGGCAAAAGTGTGAGGCAGCCGCCCTCGGAGTGAAGAGAGCCAACAGAAAAATCAACCGCCTCAAAATCCCCGTGCTCGGCAAGAAAACGCGACACGACCTCACCGTTTTCCTCGGGAAGGAGGGTGCAGGTGGAGTAGCAAAGCTCGCCTCCAACCTTAAGGTACTTCGAAGATGCGGTAAGTATTTCGTACTGCAGCTCGGGCAGCTCCTTTATGCTCTCGGGGTCCTTATAGCGAAGGTCCGCCTTTTTGCCAAGCACGCCGAGACCCGAGCAGGGAGCATCGCATATTACCTTATCCGCCCTGCCTAAAAGCGACTCGTCGGGCCGAGTTGCGTCGCGCTCGTCAACGGTTATGGACGAAAGTCCAAGCCTTTCGGCTCCCGAGGTAATAAGAGATAGCTTGCTGCCGTGGAGGTCGAAGGAATGAACTGCGCCCTCGTCTCCCATAAGGATTGCTGAGGCAAAGCTTTTGCCACCCGGGCAGGCGCAGCAATCTATAACCGTCTCTCCACGCTTCGGCGAAAGGGCTGTAGCCGACAGAAGCGAGGCTCTGTCCTGGACGAAAAAATGACCCTCGGCAAAGCCCAACAGCTTCTCGGGATTTACCGAGTGAGGGATACGTATGGACAGGGGCGTGTCGTGATTTTCTATAATTTCGATGCCACACTCACGTAAATTTGCGGCAAATTTTTCGGGGGAGATTTTCGTTGAATTTATAGTGAGGTCGGTATATCCTTCACCGTTGAATATGGCGAGCAGGCGTTCCGTATCCTCTCTACCAAAAAGGGTGTCGAGCCTTTTCACTATCCACAGGGGGAAGGAGTACTTGACAGAGAGATATCTTCTGTAATTTTTCTCCTCGGGAGGAAGCGGAAGGTTATCTTTGAGTCTTGCGATAGCGCGAAGGACGCCGTTGACGAAGGAGCGCTCGCC
Source organism: Clostridia bacterium (assembly GCA_017481225.1). Lineage (GTDB taxonomy): Bacteria > Bacillota > Clostridia > Oscillospirales > CAG-272 > UBA1740. The sequence goes on along the minus strand of JAFUPM010000045.1, from coordinate 20,594 downwards.
GCTGTTCCTCGCAAGCTTTACGGTTTCATTCACTGCGGCAAAGTCGGGGATAGAGCGCATAGAGACTATCTGACATATACCGAGGCGAAGAATGTTTTTAGTGTAGGGATCAAGCTTTGAAATATCCCGCTTTGAGACGGCGGATATTATATAATCGTAGGTAATCCTTCTCTCCACAGCGGTATAAACGAGAGCCGTAAGAGAGGCGCGCTCTTCCCTTGAAAGTCCGTCAGCAGAGTGGGAGGAGAGCGCGAGATTTATGTATTTGCCCGCCGCCTCCTGCTCGTTCAGAATAGCGAGGGCAAGCTTTCTTATATCCCCTCTCATCTTCTTCTGCGGTTAAGGCTCAGAACAAGACGGAGCAGCTGAATGAGAGATACGGCAAGAGCCGCAACGTAGGTGAGAGCCGCGGCGGTGAGAACCTTGCGGGAGCCGCGAAGCTCCTGACGGGAGTACCAGCCCGAAGCCGACAACGCTTCCATAGCGCGGCGCGAGGCGTTGAACTCGCAGGGCAAGGTCACAAGCTCAAAGAGAGTTGCAACGGCAAAAAGTCCTATACCCAAAAGAGCAACGTAATAGCCGATAAGGCTGTCGAGGGCGAGCATAAGGAAGCCAACGATAATTATTACCCAGGTGAACCGTGAGGCAAAGCTTACGGCAGGAACCAGAGCCATTCTGATTTTAATGGGAATATAGCCCTTGGCGTGCTGAATTGCGTGACCTGCCTCGTGGGCAGCTACACCGATGGCGGCGGCAGACGAGGAAGAATACACCGAGTCGGAAAGACGGAGTGTATTGCTTCTCGGGTCATAGTGGTCGGTAAGCGAGCCGCCTACGCGCTCAATTCGAACGTCGGCGATACCCGCGGAATTCAGTATCATACGGGCAACCTCAGCGGCACTTTTACCGCACTGAGTCATACTCCTTGAGTATCTGTTAAAGGTTGTGTTAACCTTAATTTGCGCCCATACTGAAAAAATCAGGGCGGCTATTGCGAGTAAATATAAAACGATATCCATTATTCAAGTATATCTCCAAGATTAATTTTTCTTCCGCGAATAAAGTCTCCCGCGGACATTTTGCCCTTTCCCTCGGGAATAACAGAACTTACCTTAAGCGCACCCTCGCCGCAGGCTACTGTAAAGGAGCCATCTCCCGAGCCGTCAAGAGCAATTACCCTGCCGCACTCGCCCTTTGCATCGGTTGGGGTGGCTTTGTTTATCTTCAGCATTTTGCCGTTAAGATATGCAAAAGCTCCGGGGATAGGAGTAACTCCTCTTATGAGATAATCCAGTTTTTTCGCAGATAATGTAAAGTCAAGCTTACAATCTGCCTTCTCAATCTTCGCGGCATAGGTGGCAAGAGAGTCGTCCTGGGGTGTCCTTTTTGCTCTTCCCGCTTCTATCTCTCGGAGGGTTTCGGACAGGAGGCGCGAGCCGATGTCAGCCGACCTATCGTGAACTGCCTCGAAGTCGTCAAGGGGTCCTATGGGAAAGCGCTCTACGGCAATTATATCGCCCGTATCAAGTCCCTCGTTCATATACATTACGGTAACTCCCGTCTCACTCTCCCCTTCGATTATCGCCCTTTGCATCGGGGCGGCACCTCTGTACCTTGGGAGAAGCGAGACGTGAAGATTAATACAGCCGTACTTCGGGAAATCTATAACGCTTTTAGGCAAAATCTTGCCGTAAGCGACGACGGCAATAAGGTCGGGGGAAAGCTCTTTCAGAAGCCGGTCAAAGCTGCCGTCGCGCAGGGTGCGCGGAGTGTATACGGGTATACCAAGCTCAAGGGCGCGCGCCTTGGTGGCGGTGGGTGTCATAACCATTTTCCTGCCCCTTGGCTTATCCTCTCCCGTTACGACGGAGGTGACCTCGTGTCCGTCCGAGACGAGCCTTGAAAGGCAAGTAGCCGATATCTCCGGTGTTCCCATAAACATTATTTTCATTTTCCTGCCCTCCTTCAAGGTTCGTTTGAGTTGGTTTTATCGGTTCTGTCTCAGCTCCTCGGGAGTGAGAGGTCTTATCTGTACGTCGGTATAAAGCTTGCCGTCCAGGTGGTCGCACTCGTGGCATATAGCTCTGGCGAGAAGGTCATCACCCGTAATTTCGTACTGCTTGCCGTGTCTGTCGAGGGCGCGGACCGTAACGTGCTTCGGGCGCTTCGTTATTCCGTAGTTACCCGGGAAGGAAAGGCAGCCCTCCTGCTCTTCTTGCTCGCCTGCATAGGCAATTATTTTAGGATTTATCAGCTCGAGAACTTTGCCCTCCTCAACCTCTATAACAACAACGCGGCGAAGAACGCCTACCTGAACCGCTGCAAGTCCGCAGCCGCCTGCGGCTCTCATAGTCTCGGTCATATCGTCAAGGAGCGTGAGTATTCTCGGTGTAATTTCTTCAACGGGGCGAGACACCTTTCTGAGGGTTGGGTCGCCAAACTTAAGTATCTTTAAGGTTGCCATATTATTCTTTCCTTTGTTTTTCCTTATTTTGTGCTATAGCCCCTGCTCACTCGATATTACCCGATATATTCGGGAATTTTGCGACACGGGTGGGGGTATTTTTATAAAAAGCGATTTTTCTACGCTTGAGTACTGCGAAAAAAATCAAATTTTTGACGTTAGGGTACTGTGGTAAAAATCATTTTTTGACGTTGGGGTACTGTGGTAAAAACTTACTTTTTCGTTTGTTATATTTTGGTGAAGCCGTGTATTCCGGCTGTGTCGGTGTCCTGCTTATCCGTTCTGTGTCGAGCCTATACCGTAAGGGGGTTCAGGTCTACGGCAAGTGTAGAATCCTTTGTAGGAGCGAACTCGCATAGCACCTCGTGGAAGAGTCTTCGTGACTCTCGCGTCAGCTTGCACTTTACAACCATACGCATTCTGTATTTATCGTTAAGCTTATATACCTGCGCCTCGAAGGGCCCGAATACAACGAACGGAAGCCCGGAGTATTTGCCCTCAAGCCTGGATATTACGGCTTTTGAGAGATGCTCAGCCTCCTTGGCAAGAGTCCTCTCGTCACCCGACGTCAAGGTCAGGGTAACCATATCGCAAAACGGCGGATATGAAAGCTCACGCCTCAGGGCTATCTCGCCCTCGTAGAATTTATCGTAATCCTGGGCGCAGGCGAGGCGGATTACCTCGCTGCTCGGCGAGAAGGTCTGTATAACGGCTACACCGCCCGACTTAGCTCTGCCTGCTCTGCCTATAACCTGTGTCAAAAGCGAGAAGGTTCGCTCGGCGGCGCGGAAGTCGCTGACGTAAAGTGAGGTATCTGCAAGAGCAACTCCCACAAGGGTAACCCTCGGGAAATCGTGTCCCTTGGCTACCATCTGGGTGCCGAGAAGTATATCTGCCCTTCCCTCTCTGAAGTCCTCAAGCATTCTGTCATAGGAGAGCTTCGAGCCCGTGGTATCCGCGTCCATACGCATAACCGTCATATCGGGGGCGTACTTGCTAAGCTCGCCCTCCAGCTTCTGCGTGCCGAAGCCGAGAAACGACAGCTTATCCGACGAGCAGGAGGGGCAAATTTTCGGTACTCTGTCCGTATATCCGTAAAGGTGGCAAAGCATCTTGCCTCCACGCGAGTTCGTATGGTAGGTCAGGGATACCGAGCAGCGCGGACAGCTTATTACCTCGCCGCACCCCTTACAGCTTATCTCGGAGGAGTAGCCTCTGCGGTTAAGGAAGAGTATCGCCTGGTTTTCGTTCTCGTAAACCTCCGAGAGCGACTTCAAGAGCCTGTCGCTTATGGGAGTTGTGTTGCCTAGCCTCAACTCCTCACGCATATCGACGATAATTGCCTCGGGCAGGCTTACTCCGCCGTAACGCTCACGTAGAGGTATCAGGGTGTAGTTGCCGCACTGAGCCTTGTGGAAGCTCTCGAGTGAGGGGGTGGCGGAGGCGAGAAGCATCATTGCGCTGTGCTTGCCTGCGCGGTACGCTGCAACGTCGCGTGCGTGGTACTTCGGGTCGGACTCGGATTTGTAGGTGTGCTCATGCTCCTCGTCTATGACTATAAGTCCGATATTCTCAAGAGGAGCGAAGATTGCCGAACGGGTGCCGATAACCAAGTCAACGTCACCTCGCCTTATTCTGCGCCAGGCATCAAGACGCTCGCCCTGGGAGAGCGAGGAGTGCAAAACCGCAACACGCTCCCCGTATCTGTGGCAAAATATATTCACCGTCTGGGGGGTCAGAGATATCTCGGGGACAAGCATTATTACGGTCTTTTTATCCGCAAGAGTCCTGTCTATAAGCTTCATTATAACCTTGGTTTTGCCGCTGCCCGTCACACCGTAAAGCAGTGCCGCCCGTGGCTTTGTGTCGGAGTAAAGCTCTTCCGCCGTGGAGTAAGCCGCCGTTTGCGCTGCGGATAGCTTTATAGGTGAGTCGTCCCTCTCGAGCGCGTATTTAGCGTAGGGGTTGCGTATCTCCTCAAAGGAGCTAATCTCAATAATTCCCTTCTCGGAGAGCGCGCGTATATGCGCTGAGGTAACTCCCGGAAGCGCCGATATAAGCTCTGCGTCAGCGCTACCTATATCCATAAGATATTTAATAATCTCTCTTTGACCCTCGCTTCTGATGCCTGCTCTGCCCGTGGTGACAAGGAGCGCGGCGCAGCTCTCACGGGATAGCTTCAGACTGCATACGCGGCGGAGCTTAATATTCTCGCTCTCCGAAAGCGCGCCCGGCGGAAGCACCGTTCTGACAGCCTCGCCGAAGGTGCAAAGAGTGTATTCCTTTAAAAACAGACATAGCCCGAGCATCTCCTCTGTAAGAGAAAATCGGCCTTTGATTGCCGAATGCACGGGCTTTATTTTTCCCTCACTGTCGGGGGTGTCCTTGAGCCTTACGACAACACCCGTGCGAAGCCTGTCTCCCTTACCGAAGGGTACTCTGACTATTGTGCCGCGGGTGTGGGAGCCGTCCGTCTCGTAATCGAAGGGGCGGTCTATATGATACGGTGCGTCAAGAATATATACTTCACAGAACATAAGTCGCCTCTCCTCTTATATTATTATATAGCTTACTTCGGGCGAGCTGCGTCGCCCGATAGCTTTTAGGTCTAAATCAGTCCTCGGGATGATGAAGCTTGAAGCGGCCCTCCTCGAGCTGAGATATAGCAAGCTTAACAGCCTTCTTATCCTTATACTCGGGGTCGATAAGTGCTGCGAGAGTTTTCTCGGTTTCGTGATTGTCAATCATCTTCTGCGCCTTCGTTCTCATCTCGATGTACTCATCGGTCACAATGCGCGCGCACTTAGCTACGCCTACTACAAGCTCGTAGCGGTTGAACTCACCTTTGGTGAGCTGTTCTACAGTTGGGTAAATCATAATTTTTCTCCTCGTTTATATGTGCAATTTATTTTTTCGTAATTTGCGAGGCTTATTCCTCGGGGAGCGCCTCGTCGGTATCCGTCTCCTCATCGCTTGCAAGACGGTTGGTTATGGTCTCGGTCTGTATCGCCGAGAGGATAATGTGGTCGGAGTCGGTTATTATAACCGAGCGCGTGCGCCTGCCGCAGGAAACGTCTATAACTCTGCCGTCCTCCTTGGCATCTCTCACAAGTCTTTTGATAGGCTCGGAGTCGGGGGAGGCTATGGCAACTATGCGGCCTGCGGATACCATATTACCAAATCCTATATTGATAAACTTCATACCTTCACCTCTTACTCGATATTCTGAACCTGCTCGCGTATTTTCTCAAGCTCGCCCTTCATATTGACGACGAGTCTTGCAATACGGGCATTGTTAGCCTTGGAGCCTATGGTATTGGTCTCTCTGTTCATCTCCTGCATAAGGAAGTCAAGCTTTCTGCCCGAGGGCTCGGGAGATGCAATGATATCGTAGAAGGCTCCGAAGTGAGAGCGAAGTCGCACAAGCTCCTCGTCAATTGCAATCTTATCCGCCCATATAGCGCACTCGGTAAGCAGACGGTTCTCGTCTACGGCTACGTCGTTTGAGTCAAGTATCTGACGGATGCGAGCCTCCAGCTTGTCGCGATAGCCGACGGTATCCTCGAGAGAAATCTTCTCTATTTCATCGGAATAGGCTCTCACAAGCTCAACCTTGGCTTTGATATCGGACTCCGCCTTGCTACCCTCAGCCTCGCGCATATCGTTGTAGTCGGCTATAGCCTTATCGAGGACGGCGCGGAATATCTCCCACTCGCTCTCCAGGTCCTCCTCCTCCCTCTCGTGGGTGAAGATGTCCTGATTGCGCGCTACGGTCATAACGCTTATATCGTCCTTCAAGCCGTACTCGTCGGAAAGACGGCGAAGCGCTGCGAGGTAGCCCTCAAGATACGCCGTGTCAAGTCCTACGGTGCCAAGACCTGCTGTGTGATTGTCAACGGTGACGAAAACGTCTACCTTTGCACGGGAGGTGGCGGTGCGCTTGACGTGCTCCTTAATTCTCTCCTCAAGGAAAATATATGCTCGGGGAAGCTTGACGTTGCAGTCAAAGAAACGGGAGTTTACGCTTTTAAGCTCTATGGTGATGTCTCGGGTGTCGCCCTCCAGCTTCGCTCTGCCGAAGGCGGTCATGCTCTTAACCATTATCGGGCTCCTCCGTTACGTTTGATTTCTCCGCCTGGCGCCGACGGGGCTTGCGGGAGAGTCGCTTAATCTCCTCGGTGAAGGAGTCAATGTCCTTGAACTCACGGTAAACCGAGGCAAAGCGTATGTAGGATATTATGTCGATTTCCTTCAGCCTTGCGAGAACCATCTCGCCGATATCGGTGGAGGATATCTCGTTGATAATAGAGTTCTGAAGCTCAGCCTCTATGGACGCGGCCATAGCCTTAGAGTCAACGGGACGCTTCTGGCAGGCGCGCTCAATACCGAGGGCAAGCTTATGCTTATCGAAGAACTCGCGTCTGCCGTCTCTTTTCAAAACGGCAATAGGCACGGTATCAACCACCTCGTAGGTGGTGAAGCGCTTACCGCAGGAGGGGCACTCGCGGCGGCGCTTGATGCTGGCGCCGTCATCTATGGGACGGGAATCCAATACTCTGGAATCCGAAAAGCTGCAAACAGGACATTTCATTGAAGGGCTGCTCCTAATTTATATTTCATATTATTTTATCATAAATAAATAAAAAAGTAAAGAGTTTTACAAAATATTTACATAAATCGTTGCAATGCGCATTTTGAGGCGCGTTTAAAAATCAAGTTTTGGTGTAATACGGCATTTAGATGCTTTAGCCGAAAGTGTAAAAAAGGAAGCAGTCCAAGGCTCGGACGGCTTCCTTTTGGGTTAAGAATATATGAATATTGCCGAAGTCTTTACTCTTTCGGAGATGACTTCTTGCGAGTGAAGAAGGCTGCAACCTTTTCGCCGAAGGCATCGAGAGATGCAATTCTTAGGTTTGCGAAGTACTTAAAGGTCATAGGCCAGGTAGCACCCGCAAAGACAACCACGAGGAAATATCTGACGGCACGTGCAACGTACTCGTTGCCAAAGAGTGCGGTCAAGGGCGCGGAGAGGCCCGATTTAATGATAAGCACGCCGCAAAGTCCAAGCACGAGCTTAAGGATTTGAGAGTACCAGGGGGCACCCGTGTCAAATTTTACGGCATATTTATCAACGTAAAAGACCGCGAGCATACCGACCATACAGCCAAGCATCGTGCAGGAATTCTTAAGTCCCGAGGCGTAGTTTACAGGGTCGAGGGTCTCGTCAGTGCCAAGGCACATTACGTAAACGAACAATAGCACAGCCGCAACCGCCGCGCTGACAACTATCCAAGGGAAGGACTTATCGAAGCGTTCCTCGGATATGAAGAAGGGACGGAGCAGAAGCGTCAGCCCGAGAGCAATCAGAAGTGATACGATAACGTCAAGCGGAGTATGTACTCCGAGGTACATTCTGGAGAACGCTACCAAAGCTATGATTACGATAGAGGAAATATTAACAAGACGGCGTTTATGGTTGTATGCGGCAACGGCACCGAAGGTGGTAGCTATATTCTGAGTATGTCCCGAGGGGAAGGAGTAGCCCGTGGCTTCAATTTTCGCATCTCCTACAACGGTGAAGCCGGGGTCCTTTACCCAAGGGCGGTCAACTCGGAAGGTGAGTTTCGCCGCCTGGTTAATAATGGTGCCGAAAAATCCCGAGAAGAGAACGAAATACCCTTCCCTTTTATCTATGCACCAGAAAATGAATATTGCTATAACGAGGAATACGGTTTCCTCGCCAAGATGGGTTATAGTTTCAAAGAAAAAGTCGCAGACCGGATTTCTGATGCTCTCAAGGAAATAGAGAAAGGGCATACACATATCCGCAAGCTTGTCCACAAATGACATAATGACCTCCTAAATTCGTTTTGGTTTTTTGCTTTTAATTTCAATTTTTGTCGATATTTGCAAATAATACTTTACAAATTACAGTCCGAAGTCTTTTCCGCGGAGATACTTTTTCGTCAGGACCATTACAATAATGAATATGGTTACGCAGGTTATCACCCAGGATATGGGGTAGCATATCCACAGAATACGGGGTGTTGTGCTTTTTGGGTAAATGAAGAGCATCCAGAATATTCTGAATACGCAGACGCCAATAAGATTTGACACCATCTGAAGGGAGGTGTATCCGTACGCCTGCAGTGCTCCCGAGTTTACGTTCATTACGGCGTTTATTACAGCCGCGCTCATAATGACGGTTAGCCTCAGTCTTGCAAACTCTATTGCTTCCGTCTCACCGGGAATGTAGAACTGAAGTATCTCTCTGCCAAAGCTTATCATAACCGCCGTGAAAACTACCATTATTGATACGGAGGTGAGGTATGAGGTTTTCAGAACCTTGGCAACTCTGTCCCTTTTCCCTGCTCCGATATTCTGACCTACGAATGCTACAACGGTTGACATAAAGGCGTTATTTATAGCATACATAAACGCCTCGATAGATGAGGACGCAGCTGATGCGGATATACCCACGTCGCCGTACGCATTTATAGCAGGCTGAATAATTACGTTGGTAAAGCTGAAGCAAACGCTGGAGATAACGGCAGGTATGCCGTATCTTATAGTTTTCGAGAGGATGATGCCGTTATACTCAAATTTAAAGGGGTTCAGCCTTGTGGGACCCTCCATTCTTACCATATAGATAAAGAAGAGGATGGCCGAGAGGTACATTGAAACAACCGTTGCCAAAGCAACGCTGACTACTGCGTTTCCGCTTATCAGAACGAACAGCACGTTGCAAACCACGTTCGAAAGCCCCGATATGCTGAGGTAGATAAACGGGGTTTTGGAGTCACCTGAGCTGCGTATTACAGATGCCGCGAAGTTCATAAACATTGATGCGGGTACGCCTATAAGATATATTCTCATATAGGTTTCCGCACCGCCTATAACGTTTGTCGGACAGCCTGTAATTTCAAGAAGCGGTACGGTGAGAAGCTCTCCGAAAATCAGAACTCCGACACCGAGGGCGAGGCTGACGATGTAGGTTGTGGAAACAATCTTTTTCAGCATCTCGTTATCCTTCGCTCCGACGCTTCTGGCAACAAGAATATTAGTACCTATAAAAATATTAATAAAGACGTTGACGAGAATGTTAATAAGCGCGGACGTAGCACCTACGGCGGCAAGAGCTTCCTTGCCTCCGAAATTGCCTGCGACGAATATATCGGCAGTATTGTATAGCTGCTGAAGAACTCCCGTCAATATTAGCGGAATAGCGAATTTTATAATCCCCGGAAGTATTTTACCCGAGGTCATATTTACGTCTCTGGAGATAAGCTTCATTTTCTTTTTTAAAGTCGGGCAAATTGACCCGTGTTTCTATAATTTACTTTATAGATAGATGTAAAGGTATATACCTATCCACTGTACTACGGCTCCCGCCAAAACGAAAAAGTGCCATATAAAATGGGAGGCGCGAAGCTTCATCATGAAGGGTATAATACCAAGCGTATAGATTACTCCGCCTGCAAGTATCCACATTGCAAGGGGGAATGAGGTGGAAATCAGCGACGGAAGGAGCATAAGCGCGCTCCAGCCTAAAACCAAATAAAGTGGGATATGAATAAATCTGAGCCTTGTTGGTCCGAAAACTCCAACGAGAGTTATACCGAGAGCAATTACCGCCCATTGTACGATAAAGAACACCGCGCCGAAGGTACCGCCGACAACGTTGATAAGCGGCGGCGCGAAGGTGGCACCAATCAAAAGATATATGGAGGAATAGTCAAATCTTCTGAACAGTCTTTTCGCAGCCGAGCCGTGGGGCAGCGCGTGATAAAGGCAGCTCATAGTAAACATTATAAGCTGACCGAAAAAGTAAATAAACGCGGCGGCGTATTCGCCCGCGGTGCTTGATGCGGAAAGCATAAGTATAAAGGCGACGATAGCAAATACCGAGCCTAACCCGTGGGTTACGGAATTGCCAATCTCCTCCAGCACCGACCTTTTCGGTGGGTTGAGGCTACTGTCAAAAAGAGGTAAGGTTTGGTCAAGATACCTTTTCTTTGCAAAGCGCAGCCTTGCCTTCAGAAGTCGTCTTTCACGGCGGCGCGTCTCTTTATATTCTCTTTTGTATTCGGTGATTTTTTCTTTTCTCTCTTTAAGACTTAATTTTTCGTTCATGGCTTTTCTCCTTGTGTATTTAACACAATCATTATAAGCCACAGCTACCGAAAAGTCACCCGAATTAAAGGGGGAATAGGTGAAAAAATAGTAGAATTACTCTCTACTCACAGTAGAATTGCTTGTTTAGGTAAACTAGAGTTTACAAAAAATCGCCGCACGGCATCAATTTATTTAATCCCGATAATTACGGCGCACCGCCGTGAGGAAGTGCGCCGTCAGCGTATCTTTTATGCGAGGAGCTTACGAACTGCCTCTGCAATCTTCTCGCACTTGCAGTTTGCGAAGAAGTATTCCTGGAACTTAGGACCTGCGATAGCACCCTTAACAAGGTCACGGTCGAGATTCTCGAGTATGTAAACCATATCGGTGTGAGTAACCTTCTTTACCTCGTCGAGAATCTTCTTGTTTCTCTGCTCGGGAACTGCTCTCTCGCGGGGATAGCCAAGACCCCACTCGGAAACGAAGAGCTTCTCGAATACGTACTGGAGGTTAAGCTCACAGCCCCAGCCCCAGCCCTTTGCGAAGGGCATTGCGATGGCGTTGCCGTTGTTTACCTGGGTGAACTGATAAGCGTCGGTGGGATCAACTACGTGACCGCAAAGAACGCCGGGGAAGGAGTTACAAGCGAGCATTGCGCCCTCGCCCGTACCGCAGCCGGTGATAACGAGGTCACAGGCGCCGGAGTTGAGAAGGATAGCGGAGAGAATACCAATCTGAACGTAGGTAAGCTGCTCCTTATCCTCAGCGGAATACATACCGTAGTTGAATACCTCGTGACCGAGGGGCTCGACTACCTTCTTGAGTGTGTCGCAGATAAGAGCGTTCTTAGCTGCCTGGCTGTTTTCGTTGATAAGTGCGATTTTCATTTTATTTCTCCTTAATTTAATATTATCAATGATTGTTGCTCCAAGATGTGAAGCAGGTTGCACTCCGTCCCTTACACGCGAAATTTTGTTCAAGACGAGGCATAAGGGAAAGAGGCGGGTGATGGCGTAGTTGCCTACGTCGAGCCCACCAAGTCTGTCGACAACGAAGTATCGCAGTCCGAAGTGTTGCCTTGCCGCGGAAAGCTTCAATCGAGCCGTTTTGGCGAGAGATTTTTTCGTCAGACGAGGCGTAAGGGAGCGAGGTGGGTGATGGCGTAGTTGCCTACGACGATTAGAGTGCGTCAGCCGACAACGAAGTATCGGGCAAAACACGGTGTTAGCTCCTTACGCACAGAATTTTGTTCAAGACGAGGCGTAAGGCTGCAAGCGATATGAAGCCGTAGTTGCCTACGGCGATTAGAGCGCGTCAGCCGACAACGAAGTATTGGGCAAAATTATGGGGTAAGGCGGTTGGGACCACGGAACAGGAACTCAGCCTCTTTAATGGAGAGACCGAGGAAGAGCATGGTAAGACGGTCTATGCCGAGACCGAAGCCGCCGTGAGGAGGACAGCCGTACTTGAAGAACTCGAGGTAGAACTTAACGTCCTCTGCAAGTCCTTTCTCCTCGGCTTGCGCCTTGAGAACGTCGTATCTGTGCTCGCGCTGTGCGCCTGTGGTTATCTCAACGCCGCGCCAGATAAGGTCGTAGCCCTGGGGGATACCTGCCTCATCTCTCATATGGTAGAAGGCGCGCTCCTTAGCATCGTAGTCGGTGATAAAGAGGAACTCGTGGCCGAACATATCCTGAGCGAGCTTTTTGGTCATTCGCTCGGCGTCGGTGGTAAGGTCTCCCTTAAGCTCGTCGGGTACGGTGTAGCCGTATCTTTCCTCAAGCTCGCGGTATACGTCACAAAGCTTCATTCTGGGGAAAGGAAGAGTGGGAACCTTCACGGCATACTCCTCGCCAAAGAGGGCGACAATCTCCTCGCCGTGCTTCTCTGCAACCTTGGAAAGAGCGTAGGTGAGAAGCTCCTCCTCCATTTTCATAACGTCCTCGAAGGAGTCTATATAGGAGAACTCAAGGTCGAAGCCTGTGAATTCGGTTGCGTGCTTGTTGGTGTAGGACTTCTCTGCTCTGAAAACGGGTCCCGTCTCAAAAATGCGCTCAAGCCCCGAAGCCATAGCCATCTGCTTATAGAACTGGGGGGACTGTGCGAGATATGCGTTAGTGTCGAAATACTTAACCTCGAAAACGTCGGAGCCCGACTCGCTTGCCGCGCCGATAAGCTTGGGGGTGTGAATTTCAACGAAGTTGCGCTCTACGAGGAACTCACGCATAGCGTTGGTGAGAGTCGTCTGCAGGCGGAGCATAAGATGGTTTTTGTCGCGGCGGAGGTCGATCCATCTGTAATCCATACGGACGTCGATGTCGGAGTCGTCCTTGATAGGAAGGGCGTCTGCAATAGACTCGACCTTCATTGTATCGGGGTACATCTCCTTGCCGCCCATTTTAACGTACTCGCTGGCAACAACCTCGCCCTCGAAGGTTACGACGGAGTGAATGGTGAGAGAGTCGAGCATCTCGAGCATCTCGGGGTGCTTCTCCTTCTCGATTGTAACCTGGAGCTTGCCCGTAATGTCCTTAACGACGATGAACGCCATGGTTCTCTTGTTGCGGAAGTTCTCCACAAATCCCTGAACGCGGTGAACGCCGGGAACTATGTCCTTGATATAAGTTCTTTCCATTTTCTTATCCTTTATCTTTATTTTTATCGTTTGAATACAGTCTCAAAAAATTTCAAGGTCTTTTTTTACCGTTTGAATATAATCTCAAGAATTCCAAGGCCTTTATTTTACCGTTTGAATATAATCTCAAGAAATTCCACGGTCTCGTCAACCCAACGCGCCGCAATAGGATTTTCGTGTGCGGGCGAGCCGGAGGTAAGGCGGTTAGCCAGTGACAGTCCGTGAGGTCCTGTGGGATAGAGTCTGAGAGTCACGGGCAAGCCGTACTCAAGATATTTCTCCGCAAGAAGAAGGGAGCCTCTGGCAGGCACGGCCTTATCCGTGGCGGTATGCCAAATAAACATTGGAGGTGAATTTTCATTCACGCGGCACTCAAGAGAGTGCTTTTTGCGCTCGGCATCAGTCAACTCCTCAAAGGGCTTATTCAAAAGATTTTTGAAGGAGCCCTCGTGGGTGGGAGGGTATGCCGTAACCACGGGGTAGCAAAGCACTGCAGCATCGGGACGGTTAGCGCCTTCTTCAATAGCGAGAGTGTCGACTATTTCAGCCTCGTTATGCATAAGGGCAAGTGCGCCTGCAAGATGTCCTCCTGCGGAAAAGCCCACAACCGCTACACGGGTGGGGTCTATGCCGTATTCCTCGGCATTCTGTCTGATGTGAAGAATACCTATTGATGCATCGAGAAGCTGACGGGGATATACGTAGCTCGGAGGGCAGGTGCGGTAGTTCAGGACGAAGGCATTGATGCCTCTGGCAAGAAACGCGAGAGCTACGGGCTCCGCCTCTCGGGGAGACCCGCCGTGATAGCCGCCGCCCGGGAAAATCAGCACCGCGGACCTGGGCTTTCTATTCTCCGCTGTATCGTGGGATACGTATACGTCAAGCCAAAGCTCCTCGTCAGATGGGTCGAGATAAATTCTCTTGTAGTTCATAAGCCACCTCAAATAATTCTTTCCAGAGGATATTATAACACTTGGCGGCTGAAATTGCAAGTGATTTTAATATTTTATTAAAGTATTTTATATTAAACTACGTACTTGTGTTGAACTTGTATTTGCTTCGATGAGGCGATATTCCCACAGACGCGGTGCAAAAAGCAACCTATAAAGTGCTGCTGCAAAGCAGCACGCAGACGGGAGGACAAGATTATTATAGCCTGAGAGGCGGCATATTCCATAGATAAGAGTCCTGTTTTCGGCGAAGCTATATAAGCGGGTGGCAGAAAAGTATCCTGTCAAAAGACGGCTTTAAAAAACCTTTCAGAAATTAAAGAATAATACAAAAATGACGGAGAGCAAGTCTCCGTCATTTTTGTATTTCAAACTGCGAAATGTAAATTTAAATTGTCATTTTAGGGTAATTTAAGCAATTTTCGGATTTATTTTGTGTATATGTCCTCACCCTCAAACATAGCGTTTATAGTTTCGAGAGTCTCTCTGACGTAGAGGTCGCCGCCCTCGTGGCCGACGTTGCCGCTTGAGATATACGCGCTGTAATGCCCTGCCCTCTCCGCCTTCTCGGTTGGGAGGTAACCGCCCTTTCCGCAGCAGAGCTGGACAACAAAGGTTTGCTCGGCGTAGCTTCTCGCCTTTATTCTGTTGCCGTAATCGAGGAACAACTCGAAGGGGTTCGTACAGAAGGCAACGTCACCAAAGCGGATAACGTGGCTTTCTATGGAGTAAATTTCTTTAAACTGCTGCTGGCGGTATCTCAGAATATTGCCTGCGTAAACGTACATTTTCGCATTATCCGAGTAATCGAACACGGGCTTATCTGCGTTTTTCTGTACGTAATACTCTATTTCACGGACCGACTTTTCATAATCCGTCTTGGTAGCCTTTCTCAGGGGAAGGTCCATTTTCAGCACCTTATGCGAGAACACGGCTTCGCTTTTCAGCTCCCCTATTTCCTCATAAACCGAGATAATCTCGTTCGCTATGCGCTTACCTGCTCTGTTGCAGCCCGAGATGTCAAACATTGAGGGGTCAGCCTTGCGGCGCAGGGGTAGAGGTCTTATAACGTGTGGGTCGTCTATGGGGGTTTCGGGCTCGACCCATCTGACAAGGTCACGGGGACACTGGTCGCCTGCCGCGCCGCCCAGGGCAAGAAGGTATACGTCCTTACCGAGTTTTTCGCGAATTATCGCCTTTGCCCTACCCCAGAAGTCGGCGGATATAAAGCTTCTCTGCTCGAGAATCTGGGAGGGGCAAGCGATATTTGCAACGATGCCCGTAAGCTTTTTATCTTTATCGAAGGTATAAATCAGCTCGATGCCCGAGTCGTTTCCGCCCTCCATTGAGACGAAGTTCGCGCTGTTCGTATCACCCCACATCGCTGCGGTTCCGTCGTCGTAGGAAACGCGGCGGCACATACCTACGGCAGCTCTGCCGAACTCGTTGGTGTAGAGCGCGGGCTTTCGCGATTTCCACGCACGGTATGCCGCTTTTGCCACCTTTTCGGCTACAAATACGGTTGCCTCCTTCGGGTCAAGAACCGAGTCGTCCGCAGTAACAAGAGCCTTGTATTCCTTCTCGGGGGGCATAAACTCCGCGAGAATATCCCTGGTTGTACCTATGGGGTTTGCGTCCGCTTGACTTTTAGGCGCTTCTAAAACGTGAGAGGTGTGAGTATGAGTAACCGCCACGATAAGCTTCTCGGGTGCCAGCTCGTCCGTAAGCCTTGCGAAGTTTTCGCGTATCATAGAAAGCAGGAACTCGGGGATTCCTCCAAGGTCGGCAGATACCATAATCATCTGCTCACCGTCAGCCTCAACCGCCATAGCCGTTGCCGAAATCTCCGACTCAACGAACTGAGAAATTCTCTCGTAAAACTGCCCTGCAAGTCTGATTTTTTTCGTGGGTACGAGGCTTTCCTCCGCCCAACCTATAAGTATTTCGCTCATTTTTCTCTCCTTAGTTAAATAACTCTGATGCCGAGCATATCGCAAAGATTGATAATCTTCTCGGAATTGTCGCCGTAGGATACGATGTAGTGCTGGCACATAACCTTGTCTGTGAAGTCCTCTACGTCCTCAAGAAGTATCTCAAGTCCCGGGAGCTGGGGCGCGGGCTGAGTCCAGCCTGCCTCCTCCCACTTTCTCGGGCTTATTCCCTCGCCTACTGCGAGATGCATAAAGTATTCGCCGTCAATCTGAGTGAGGCGGCAGAGGGTGACCTTTCCGGGCTTAACACGTGATACGTTAAGTATACCCTCGGAAAGCTCGCCGAACGCCGCCGGCATAACGGTAACTCCGCCGTCGGTAACCTCGGCAGGAACGTAATCGGGAACGCCTGCAAGCACTCTGTCCTCAAAGAACTCGTAGAACTCAAGATAGAAGGCGCACTGACCCGTGAGGTACTTAACCATAAGCTGAGTCACAGAGCCGAGAGAGTCGTTTTCGGGCACGGTGCAAAGCCCTGCCTCGTCGGAAAGAAGCATAAATATAGGCGCAGGGGGGAAGCCGAGAAGCTTCTTCATACCGTCAACGTCCTTAAGGGAAATAGCGTCGTAGCCGCGCTCGTCGGCAATAGCCTTTACGGCGAGGTAGTAGCCTGCAGCCATTTTCATACTTTCGGGATTTGCGGGCTTCAGGAATTTCCACTTTGACATACATTCGTCAATAACAGCCTGCTTTTCCTCCTCGGTAATTTTGTCATATCTCTGCTTAAGCTCCAGCATCTCAAAGGTTTCAATCTCGGGACCCACAACTCTTTTAAGTGAGCCGCCGTCGTAGAGCGTGCCGTAGAGGTTCATATCTCTGTAGCCTGCCATACCGCATCTTGCGTGGCGAAGCTTAGCCGCAGCCGTAGCCGCGAGGGCGTAGTTATATACCTTCGAGGTGCGCGAGGGAAGTCCTATAATATCGTACACGTATTTGAAGTCATATCCGAGGTCGAAGAAGGTTTTGCGCAGGGCGCTTGTGCCTGCCTGGTCAGCGGTGGTAACCAGCCTGTCGCCCTCAATCCAGCCGCAAAGTCCCCAAAGCACCATAGGCTTTTCGCGGAAATGCTCAGCTACCTTAACTACCGCGTGGGTGGGTATCCAGCCTGCAATGCAGAGGACGAGGACGTCGAAATCCTTGCCGCGAAGGCTGTTTATACAAGACTTGATATCGCGCTCCTCATAATCGTCTGTGACGGGGTATACGGAGATAAGCTCCATTCCCTCGGAAATAAGTCCTGCTTGTGCCCTTTTGCATTTTTCAATAATTATTTCTTTTGGTGTGTTGACCTCGCCGAAGCCAACGAAAGCCGCTTTTACCATAACTCGTGTCCTTTCGGGTTTTTATTTATATTTTACTATAGGCTTCTGGGGTTTTGGGGGATTTGCTTTACGAAAAATTTTCGTAAATTGTCAAATCGGTATTGAACAATGAAAAAAGCTGTGTTAAAATAGAAGCAAATGGGGGTGAGATTATGACGCTGATGAAGCTTGCAGAGCTGACGGGGCTATCCGTTGCAACGGTTTCAAAGGCTTTCTCGGGCAGCCGTGAGATAAGCGAGGGAACCAGAGAGAAGGTATTCGAAGCGGCGCGAGAGCTTGGTTGCTTCGAAAAATATTATAAGGCTCCCCGTGAGCGTCCTGTAATTGCGCTGATTTTCCCCGAGTCGGAGAGCGAATACTACGGACGGGAAATCGGACTTCTCGAGCGGGAGATATATAAAAGAGGCGCGGATACGGTAATCGCGCTAACCAGGTTTAACAGTGAGCGCGAGGCGAGGATATTCTCTGAGCTTGCCTACCGTATGAAGGTGGACGGCGTGATACTCTCGGGTAGCGCAAGGCTAATAAAAAATCCCGATGAGATACCGCTTGTGGTAATGACGAAAAAAGATGCCTCTGCCTCAAACGCCGACGTAGTTATCCAGGATTACGCCTCGGGTATGACGGAGCTTATATCTCTGATTAAGGGGTACGGTCATAGGGATGTCGGGTTCCTTGGAGAGAGGCTGACTACGAGCAAGCTTGACCACTTTAAGGGAGCTATGCGACGAGGCGGGCTACCGATTTACGATAAATTTATTGTCACCTCAAAGGAACGCTTCGCAAATGCGGGGGAGGACGGAGTGCTAAAGCTCCTTGAGCGCGGCGAGCTTCCGAGTGTCCTTGTTGCGGCTTACGACCAAATTGCCTTCGGCGCAATAAAACGGCTGAAAGCCGAGGGCTACAGAATTCCCGAGGATATCTCGGTTGTGGGAATGGACGACCTGTCCGTCAACAGCTTCTTCGACGTACCGCTGACGTCTTTACATATTCACATTGAGGACGTGTGCCGTAGTGTCGTTGACCTTATCTTCAAGAGAATGGATAACCGATACTATCGCGAGAGAACTCAAATCACAATACCCATATCGGTAAACCTGCAAAAGTCCCTCGGCGAGGCGCCGAAGCATTAAAAAAAGGCGGAAATTTCCGCCTTTTTTATATTTAAAGAGAGAAAAAACGCACACGGGGTGGGGTTAATTTAAAAATCAGATGCTTCTCTGGCTACATAATTCGTTTTAAATTCCGTATAATGCCGTGGGTTCAATACTGCAAAAGTCATAGCTTCAAGAATAATTAACGAGCTAATACTACCGGGGGGAGTAACGCTACGGCAACATACCTTCAAGGGTAATTTGCGAGCTTATAATACTAAGGGAGCAGCCGACATACTAAATCTACGAGTTTATAATACTAAGGGAGCAGCCTGCGCACTTAAGCTGACCTGCCGAGTTAACCTCTCCGCACATAGGACAGGGCTGCTTTTTCACTTCCCTGCCAAGAACTATTGGGAATCTTGCGCCCTCGGGCTTTAACAGCTCGTCATTATCCTCGTAAATGTCGGTGTGTGCCTTGCGAAGCCTATCGACTATTATCACCTCGCCCGAGTCCTCGAGAATATACACGGCGCCTATGACGCCTCTCGGTGTTCTCGGCTCGGGACCGCGGGATTTATAGAAGCCGAGATATCGGGAATACGCGCGTCTGCCGCGTATAACGTACTCGTGTTCCTTCACGTTTTTTCCGCGTATTTCCCTAGAAAAAAGCGACACGGGTCGGCTCTTATTAATATTTCCTGCTAAAAACCCAAGCGCAAATATAGCGCACACGGCGGCAAGAAAACGCACAGTTGTATCGTCAAATATTATAGCTACCGAAACCGAAGCTATAAGCAGCAGGGTCAAAAGAAGTGTCACTTTGATAAAGCGCGCTCGCATATCCGACACCCTTTCCCTGAGCTCTTGCATATCGTAGGTCATAGGCACCTCCTTTTTATTTCAGTATACAACAAAACCCGACCTTTGTCAAGAGACAGGGGCGGGTTTGCTTTTTGGGTTTTGTTTTAAGATTTTAGTTTTTGAGGGAGGATTATTTGGAGTGAATTATTTGAGGTTCTCAGAGCTTGTGCTTTGAGAGCCTTTCTGCCCTCCACTTTTTCATATCCTCAAAGAAGGGTCTTTTGCTGTAGTAAACCTCGTCACCCGGATAGGGCGTATCCTTCGGGAATACCTTTGCGTTCTTAATAAGCTCAAAGAAGAGGTCTGAGTCCTCGTTGCAAAAGAGAGGAATTCTCGGCACGCCAAGGGTTGCGAAAAGTCCTCTGAGTGTGCCGTTTGCGCATATACAGGTCGCATTAACGCCACCGTTGCTTGCGCCGGGCAAGGATACGTGCATACCCTGAGAAACACCGCTTGTTCTTCTGTTAAAATCATAGTCAAATGAGCCGTTTTCCTCAACACGGTACCCCTTTACCTTCTCGTAGGTCGCGCGAATAAGCCTTGGTGCCATGGCGCGGATTTTGGCTCTGAGTCTTTTCTCGTCCTCCCCTCTTCCGAGGTCGATGAAGCTGTTAAGAATATTGTTAAGAGTAACTAAGGGATTGTAGAACTGACACACAAAAGTGGTAGGCTCGTCGGACAGCGCAACCGTGAGGGTGCTTTCAAGGGCTCTGTCGGGCTTTGGAATAGGTGCTTTGCAGGTAGTATGAAGAAGTCCTATCTTCATAAGTCCGTTGACGGAATCATAGTTTACACTCTCCTGCCAAAGTCCGTTATCCTCTCTCTGATGCTCCTCAATCCAAGAGAGAAGCTCACCGACAAACTGAGGTCCTGCCGCTACAATCTGGTGGGACTGAGCCTGCAGAAGATTTCCGACGAAATAGGACCTTGTGTTTATCTCAAGGCCGGCTAAATACTCCTTGAACTTCTCTATATCCGTAAGATGCTCGGGGAGGGCTGTCTTATCGTCGTCGGACTCGGAGGCAAGTCGCTCGATAGCGGTAGGATAGGGGGGAGTTACCTTAAAATGATTAAGTATACCGTTCGCCCAGCCGAGGTCGCGTCCGCGGCGGGAGGTGGTTATATTCTTGCCCCACTGGGGGTGATAGAAATATCCGTC
>JAFUPM010000044.1 GCA_017481225.1 Clostridia bacterium | reverse complement strand
GTTGCGGAGGCGGTTGCGCCTGTAGTTGAGAACGTCGCTCCTGTTGCGGAGGCGGTTGCGCCTGTAGTTGAGAACGTCGCTCCTGTTGCGGAGGCGGTCACTCCCGTGGTGGAGAGTGTTGCGCCTGTGGTTGAGAACGTTGCTTCTGTTGCGGAGAGTGCTGCTCCCGTTGTTGAAAATATTACTCCCGCAGTTGAAAACCTTGTTCCCGCGGTGGAGAACGTTGAACCTATGGCAGAGGTTGTTGAGCCTGCGGCAGAAGCGGCGGCTCCAGCGCTTGAAAATGCTTACAGCGTGCCTATGGCAAGCGGTGACGGATACACTAAGGTTATAGACGAATATAACACCGAAAGAGAGTCGGAGACTACCGAAAACGTGGGCGAATTCAAGTCCTTTGGCGACGAGACTCCCACCGTCACCGAAGCCGAGCCTGCAGAGGAGCTGAAGGTTGAGCGCGTTATGCTTGCGCCCACGCCCAAGAGCGTTTACTCCGCGGCAGAGGCTGCGCGTGACAGCAGATATACCGTCATAGATGCAAATACTCCGGCAGAGGATACCCAGCCCGCACCCGAGGAGCCCGTTGATACTATCGAGTGGGCAAAGGGTCAGCCCGAGGCTCGTGAGGATGCCGCCGTAGCTTCTGACTACGAGGTTACTATGCTTGAGTTCGAGGAGGACGGAGCATCAGACGAAGGCGAGCTTATAGTTCCCGACGACACTCAGGCTATATTCGGTACACCCGAGGAGCTTGAAGATGACACCGAGGAATTCAGCGAAGCAGAAGCACCCGAGGAGGAGCTTGCCGAGGACGGCGAGGAAAACGAGATACCTCCCGAGGAGCAAAATCCTGCGGTAATCGCTCAAAGAGCTATGTTCCCCTTCCTTGACAGAGAGGAGAGAGTGGATAATTCAGCCAATAGAGCTTCCTCAAGCGAAGGCATTTTCGGCAGTGAGGTGAGTTCTGAAGATGCTGACGAAGCTTTGGACGATGCGGCTTCCGACGCAGACGGCGCATCTCTCGGCAGAGAGGCGGACGGTGATGAGAGCCTTGCAGATGATGACGGAGCTGTAAATAATGCGGCTTTCGGCGCAGACGGCGCATCTATCGGCAGCGAGGCGAA
Source organism: Clostridia bacterium (assembly GCA_017481225.1). GTDB lineage: Bacteria > Bacillota > Clostridia > Oscillospirales > CAG-272 > UBA1740. Next base: position 8,617 of record JAFUPM010000044.1, on the reverse strand, counting down.
CGATGAGGCTGAAAATCCTGACGTTTCGGACGGCGAGGCTGAGGGTGACGACGGCGATTATGCCGACGATTACGGCTACGGCGATGATACTCCCACGGCAGACGATGAGGCGGATATTCCCCCTTTTGACCTAGACGAAGCACCCGCCAAGCTAGAGACGGCTCTCGTGCCTGCAAAGGCGGCAAAGGAGCAAAAGAAGGCTGAAAAGCCCGATTACTCCAATTATGAATTTCCTCCTATAGAGCTTCTCGGATATGGCGAGGACGAGGAGGACGAGAATATTGATGCCGAAATCCAGGAGAATATGGACAAGCTCCTCGATACCCTTGCGTCCTTCGACGTTACGGCATCTATAAAGGGTGTTGACAGAGGTCCTCGAATCACAAGATATGAGGTCGTGCCCGCTAAGGGTATAAAGGTAAGTAAGGTTATGAACCTGCAGGACGATATTGCTCTTTCCCTTGCGGCAGGCGGTATCCGAATGGAGGCTCCTATCCCCGGCAAGTCGGCAATAGGTGTTGAGATACCCAACAAGCATTCTCAGACCGTAAGACTACGCGAGCTTATCGAATGCGAGGAATTTAGGTCACAGAAGTCAAAGACTGCCGTGTGCGTCGGTAAGGACGTCGCAGGCGCTCCCGTATTCAACGATATCGCAAATATGCCCCACCTGCTTATAGCCGGTGCAACGGGTATGGGTAAGTCGGTATCAATAAACGCCCTGCTTATCAGTATGCTGTATAAGGCGAGACCCGATGAGGTTAAGCTTATTATGATTGACCCGAAGCAGGTTGAGTTCACTCTTTACGACGGTATTCCCCATCTGCTTGTCCCCGTTGTTTCAGATGCGAAGCAGGCGGCAGGCGCGCTTATGTGGGCTGTTGACGAGATGAACAAGCGTTATGAAATTATCAGAGACCAGCTGGTTCGTAATATTGACGCATACAATGCGAAGGTTGCGGAGGACCCGTCCATCGGTGAGCCAATGCCGAAGATTGTCATCGTCATAGACGAGTTCGCAGACCTTATGCTCCAGGTAAGAGACCCTGTCGAAAGCCTGGTTATGAGCATTGCTCAAAAGGCAAGAGCTGCAGGTATTCACCTTATCGTCGGTACGCAGAGACCCTCGGTTAACGTTATTACGGGTACTATCAAGGCTAATATCCCTTCACGTATGTCCTGTAAGGTTTCCTCTATCGCAGACTCCAGAACCATACTCGAGGCATCGGGAGCCGAGAAGCTGCTTAACCGCGGTGATATGCTCTTCGCATTCTCGGGCGCAATGAAGCCTATCCGTGTTCAGGGCGCGTTCGTTTCCGACAGCGAGGTTGAGGCGGTTATGACACACCTTAAGAAATTCTCCAACGGCGCAGTTTACGACGAGTCGGTTATGGAGGAAATCAAGCGCGCAGCCGATAAGTGCAACAAGAAGGGCTCCTCCGGCGGAGGCGACTTCGATGACGGCGAGGAATACGGCGAGGGTTATCTCAATGACCGTCAGTTCCTTGATGCGGTTGAGGTTGCGCTGAGTGCGGGTAAGATATCCACTTCCCTGCTCCAGAGAAGGCTTTCTATCGGCTACGGCAAGGCGGCTAAATTCTTAGACGTTATGTGCGATATGGGTATCGTGGGCGAGCAGAACGGCTCGAAGCCTCGCGAGGTTCGTATGACTGCCGATGAATGGCGAGAGAAGCTGGCTCGCACTATGTACGACTGATTTTTACATTTTAATTATTAACGGTATGCCTCGATCACACGGTCGAGGTATACTACTCCCGTGCGCTTTTTTGAATTTAACATAAGGAGGCTGAGTATGATTGTTGTATTGCTTGCTGAGGGCTTTGAGGAAATCGAGGCTTTGACACCCGTTGATATGCTTCGCCGCGCAGGCTGTGAGGTTAAGCTTGTGGGAGTTAACTCCTATGAGGTTGAGGGCTCTCACGGCATTAAGGTCAAGTGCGATGCCATAGCGGACGATATTTTGCTTGACGATGTTGATATGGCGATTTTTCCCGGCGGTATGCCCGGTACTCTGAACCTTGATTCTGCCTCTGCAACCGACTTGATTATAAACGCTCTTATGGCTAAGGGCGGTCACATTGCCGCTATATGCGCGGCTCCCCTAGTTCTTGGAAAGAGGGGATTGCTTAAAGGCAAGCGTGCTACCTGCTATCCCGGATTTGAGGGGTTGCTGCTAGGTGCGAGCCTTTCACAAAGCTCCGTTGTTACCGACGGTAATATTACCACCGCAAAGGGTATGGGCGTAGCTCTCGAGTTCTCTAAGGAGCTTGTCCGTATAGCTACGAATAAGGAAACGGCTGTGAAGGTTGCGGACTCCGTTATGGAATATTCGTGTCTCTCCGGTGCTGGTGCAGTTGAGATAGTTGAGCCTATGGCGGATAGCAAGCCCGAGGCTGTGGAAGAAGACGTAGAATACGATTTTTCAGACTACAAGCTCCCTAAGACGAGTCTTATTAAAAGCATTGAGAATACGCCCGACGAAAATGTCCAAGAGGAGATACAGGGCTATGCGGACAAGATTCTTGACACCCTCGCATCCTTCGATGTTTATGCCGATATCAAAGAGGTTGACCGCGGTCCCACTCTCACAAGATTTTCGTTAGTTCCCCTTAAGGGAGTAAAGGTATCGAAGATTGTTAATCTTGCAGACGATATTGCACTTTGCCTTGCTGCAGGCTCCGTAAGAGTGGAGGCTCCTATCCCCGGCAAGGCGGCTATAGGCTTTGAAATTCCCAACAGAAACAGACAGATTGTCGGACTTCGCGAGATGCTGGAAAGTGAGGAATTCTTAAAGATGACCTCGAAAACCTCCGTATGCATCGGCGTTGACGTTTGCTCAAAGCCCGTTTTCGGCGAGCTAGAGAGTATGCCACACGCAATAGTAGGCGGTGCGACGGGCATGGGCAAGTCGGTTGCCATAAATTCTATGCTTATAAGCATGCTCTACAAGGCTACCCCCGAGGAGCTTAAGCTCATACTTATTGACCCGAAGCAGGTGGAGTTCACTCTCTTCGACGGAATACCTCACCTTCTTACCCCCATTATCTCCCAGCCGAAGGAGGCTGCTGCGGCACTTAGGTGGGCTGTTGAGGAGATGGAAAGAAGATACCAAATTCTGAGCGATGCGCTTGCGCGCAACCTAAACGCATATAACGCGAAGGTTGACGAGGACCCCACGGTGGGCAAAAAGCTTCCAAAGATTGTTATAGTAATCGACGAGCTTGCGGACCTTATGCTCCAGGTAAGGGACTCCGTTGAAGGCTCTATCGTAAGCCTCGCACAAAAGGCGAGAGCTGCAGGTATTCACCTGATTATAGGAACACAGAGACCTTCCACAAACGTTCTCCCAGCTACTGTTAAGGCGAATATACCCACCCGTATAGCCTGCAAGGTATCGACTATTGCAGATTCCAGAGTCCTGCTTGATGCCTCGGGCGCTGAAAAGCTGATGAACCGTGGCGATATGCTCGTTTCGCTATGCGGTAGCAGTAAGCCTGTTCGCGTGCAGGGTGCGTACGTATCCGATAGCGATATCGCGGCTGTTACGGATTATCTCAAGAGTGAGTACGGCAGCGCATACAATAGAGGCGTGATAGAAAAAATCAAGAAATACGAAAAAACTCTTTTCGACAAAAAGCAGGAAAATAAGGAAGAGGGGAACGGTCTTTACGACGCCCTTCACGACCCCAAGTTTTTAGAAGCTGTTGAGCTTGCGCTAAGCACAGATCAGGTTTCTACTTCTCTTCTTCAAAGGAAGCTGTCTATCGGATACGGTAAGGCAGCCGTAATCCTTGACATTATGTGCGAGCTTGGAATAATAAGCGAGCCCAACGGCTCAAAGCCCAGAAGGGTGCTTATGAGCGCCGAGGAATGGCACGAAAAGCTTGCGAAAATTTCACTTGACTGATAATAGTCCTGCGTTGAAGGAAAACGCTGCTCCGCTATCGGAAGGATTTATTAAGGTGGCGGAGCAGGCTCTTCCTCTGCGCGTTCCGTGGGCATAGGTTTCCGCCTGCGAGGTTGAGACTTCCACGGATTATTTAAGAGGACCTTTTGCCCGTCAAGCCACGGGCAAACGGGTCCCGAACGGTAATAAAAAGGATTTATTTTATGATTATTGAACCAAAGAAAAGAAATATTGCATACAGATGCCCCGAGTGCGGCACGTCTATAATTGGCTTGGTGGGCAGATTCGCTCTGTCGGCTAACCTTGTCAGGCTTAAATGCAGCTGCGAGGACGCGGGCGCGCTGGATATAAATATTACCAACGATAAGAAAATAAGGCTCTCGGTTCCCTGCCTTTTCTGCAAGCAGAATCACGGCTATACTGTCAGCGAAGGCATTTTCTTCGACAGCGAGAAATTCCTTCTCAACTGTCCTTATACCGGTATGGATATTGCCTTTATCGGCGACGAGGAGGATATCAAAAAGGAGCTTAAGAGAACCGAGGAGGAAATCGGACGCCTTATGGCGAGCCTTGAAGCCGAGGAGCTTTCGGATATTCAGCCCGAGGATATGAACGAGGACGAGATACTGCCCGAGCCCGCGGTATACGATACCTTAAGGTTCCTCGTTAAGGACCTTGAGGAAGAGGGTAAGGTTCACTGCCCTTGCGGTAAGGGAGGCTATGACCTGCGCTTCACCGATAGGGGTATTCAGGTTTACTGCGAGAGCTGCGGCGCAAGCTATGAGTTTACCGCTGTTACTCCCGGGGCTGTTGAGGAATACCTCTACCTTGATGAGATAAAGTTAAATTAAGCCGTAGTACTTAAGGATACCTCTGTAAACTCCCGTGGCAAACAGATACGGTGAGTAGGCGAGAAGCTCGGCGTCGTAGGGATTGCTGATAAAGCCCATTTCCACGAGGACTGCGGGCATCTCGGTTTCCTTCAGCACGTAGAGCCCCGGGCGATAGACTATACCGCGGTTTCTGAGCCCTGTGGTAAGGGTGAGCTGCTCGAGAATTTGGGTGCCGAGGGCTTCGGCTACCGTTGCGCCGGGACCGTAAACCAGGGCTTCGTTGCCTGTGGCGCGTGGGTTCTCGGAGGCGTTATTGTGGAGGGATATGAAGATATCGGCTCCCCAGCTGTTGGCTTCGTTTACTCGCTCTACAAGGCTTGTGGAGTTATTTGTGCCGCGAATGGTTTCGGGGGTAGGACGGGAGAGCCTTGGCTCAAACTCGGGATTGGAAAGGAGGAGGTTATATAGCCTTCTGCCTATCTCGTAGGTTATGTCCTGCTCGTAAAAACCGTTGCCCTCGGCTCCCGTATTAAAGCCCGAGGGGTTATGTCCTTGATCTATATATATTTTAACTGCCATAGTTTTTCTCCGTTTTTAGAGTTTTTTGTAGTTTTGCAGATTGGTTGCACTTGATTTTGTTTTCTTATGGCAACCCGATTTTACTACGTTATAAGTTTATGCATTGGTACGGTTTTTGGATATGAATGAAATGAAAAGACTCCTTAGCTTCGTCAGACGGGCTGTGGACGATTACGATATGATTGAGGAAGGAGACAGGATTGCTGTCGGTGTTTCGGGCGGCAAGGACTCTCTCGCCCTGCTCTCTGCTCTCGCCGAGATGAGGCGGTTTTATCCCAAAAAATACGAGGTGGTTGCTATCACCGTGGATATGGGCTTCGAGGGAATGGATTTTTCGCCCATTGAGGAATTCTGTAAAAGGAAGAACGTGGAATACGTTGTTGAGAGAACTCAGATAGCAAAGATTATTTTTGACGTAAGACGGGAGTCGAACCCCTGCTCTCTGTGCGCGAAAATGCGCCGAGGGTCGCTCCACGCGACGGCTGTCGCAAAGGGCTGCAACAAGGTTGCTCTTGGTCATCATTACGACGATGCCGTTGAGACCTTTATGATGAATTTGTTCTTTGAGGGAAGGCTTGGCTGCTTCTCCCCCGTAAGCTATCTTTCCAACAGAAAAATTACCCTTATCAGACCTATGATTTACGCTATGGAAAAGGACGTGGTTTATTTTGCGAGAAGGCAGGAGCTGCCCGTCGTAACCAGCCTTTGTCCCGAGGACCACGCTACGGAGAGAGAGAATATGAAAAATCTCCTCTCGGAGCTTGAGAGAGGTAATAAGGGTGTAAAGCATAGAATTTTCAATGCTATGTGTAAGGGTGAGATAGACGGCTTTAAGCTGTTCGGAAGATACCCCGATGCGGGAAAGCTAGAGGATGATTGATATGAATATTGATATTAAAGAAAACTTTATTAAATATCTTACGGATTTTGAATATGACGACGAGCCTCGCGCAGAGCTGCTTTCGGCTATAGAGGTTATGCTTGGGTGCAAAGAGGCTGTGCTTCGACTTAAAGCGCACGTCGTGAGGTATATTGAGGGTGATCTGGATTTTGATAAGCTGACGGAGGATGCGATTTTCGCAGCGGAGCTTTCGGGCATACACGAGTATCACGCGCGGTTTATTTATTATACTGCGCTCGTTCCCTATGCTCTTCCCTACTTTGAGGCTGTGGGGCTTGGGCGCCAGGAGTGGTACGACTCTATGATTGACTTCAAGTGGAAAATGAACGAGTGCCACGCGGTTTACGGTATTTGGGGTACTTATACGGCTTGGTTTAAGTCCTTCTTTACGGCTGATAGAGTAGCATTCGGCAGGCTGCAGTTCAATATGTTCACGGCAAACATAAGCTATAAAAGTGAAAAGATGGAGCTTAACGAGGATACACCCGTTGTTACGGTACATATTCCGTCGGATACCAGAACTCCCTTCTCAAAGGAGCAGAGGCTTGCCTCGTACAGACGGGCTGAGAAGTATTTCTCCAGGTTTTTCCCCGACGGGAAGGTTATTTTCCGTTGTGGGAGCTGGCTGCTTTCCCCTGCGCACAGGGAGATTTTACCCGAGGGGTCGAATATTCGCTCGTTCCTTGACGATTTTGAGATTGTTCCCGACAGCTACAAAAGCGCTATGGGTGACCTTTGGCGCATATTCTACACTAAGGATTATAACGGAGACCCCGACTCTTTGCCCGAAAATACCTCGCTTATGCGCGCGTATAAAAAATATTTAAAGGAAGGCGGCGAGATTGGGCTTGCAGTTGGCTTCAGAGCCGGCGCCGAGGGGTAAAACCTCTTCAATTTCGTCGGGATTTATGAGGCGTGCAGGAGGCTTTTCGGCAAGCACATTTTCCGTCGTATATACTAAAAACACCGCAAATTTACACCTTAATTGCAAATTTTATAATTTTTCGTAATTGAGGATTTGGGAGCTTTCGGGAGCTTTTAGGAGCTTTCGGGAGCTTTCGTTTTTTAAATCGAATTTTTTGAAAAAATTTATGAAAAAGTGTTGACAAGATGGGAAATATATGCTATAATATACAAGCTTTGAAAAATGCCCGTGTATAAGCACGGAAACCAAAAAATCGGAGGAAATCAAAATGTCTACATTCATGGCTAACGCAAACAACATCGAACGCAGATGGTTTGTTATTGATGCAGCAGGCAAGCCCCTCGGCAAGACCGCTGTTAAGGCTGCGGAAATTCTTCGCGGCAAGCACAGACCTGAGTTCACCCCCCACGCTGACTGCGGCGAGTACGTTATCATCGTAAACGCTTCCAAGGCAGTTCTCACCGGTAAGAAGCTTGAGCAGAAGTACTACCGTCACCATTCCGGCTACATCGGCGGCCTTAAGGAGGTTCAGTACAAGACCCTCATGGCTACCCGCCCCGAGAAGGCTATGGAGCTTGCTGTTAAGGGAATGCTTCCCCACAACTCCATCGGTGCTAAGTCCTTCACCCGTCTGCACGTTTATGCAGATGCATCTCACAAGCAGGCTGCTCAGAAGCCTATCGTAGTTGACTAATAAGGGAGGAAATGTGTAATGTATACTAGTGCAAAGCCCTATTTCTACGGCACAGGCAGAAGAAAGAAGTCCGTAGCAAGAGTTCGTCTCTATCCCGGTACCGGCGCTGTTACTGTTAACGGCAGAGACGTTTCCGACTACTTTGGTCTGGAAACCTTAAAGTATATTGTTAATCAGCCCTTCGGTGTTACTGATACCGTTGGCAAGTTCGACGTTGTAGCTAACGTTCAGGGCGGTGGCTTCTCCGGCCAGGCTGGCGCAATCCGTCACGGTGTTGCCCGCGCTCTTCTTTCCGCAGACGAAAACTACAAGCCCCTTCTCAAGAAAGCTGGATTCCTTACTCGTGATCCTCGTATGAAGGAGAGAAAGAAGTACGGTCTCAAGGGCGCTCGTCGTGCACCTCAGTTCTCCAAGAGATAATTTCGACCTTGTCGAATACAAAAAATGCTCCGTTTTTTCGGAGCATTTTTTATTATCTCTTTGATAAGCTTGGGTGCAATGAAATCTGCCTTTGGCAGAACAAATCCACCATAGGTGGATGAAATCGCTTCGCGACGAAATCCGAATCGGTCGGGTTATAGTGGCAGATTTCATTTATCCCGAGGCTTGTCCTCGGATTTCATCTGAACGTAGTGAAGATTTCATCCGTCTTTGCGGATTTCATCACCGTAGGTGATTTCATTCTCTCTGCCGTCCTATTTACTTTTTGCCGTTTTTATGGTATAATACAACTAATCGATAAACTTGAATTTGTAGG
>JAFUPM010000043.1 GCA_017481225.1 Clostridia bacterium | reverse complement strand
AGGAGAACGGCGTAATCGTCGCACCCTCCAAGGCAGTAAACGCAGGCGGCGTATCGGTTTCGGGTCTCGAAATGAGCCAGAACTCTATGCGCTACAGCTGGACCGCAGAGGAAGTAGACGAGAAGCTTAAGATGATAATGAAGAACATCTTCTCCGCCTCCGTCTCCGCAGCCGAGAAATACGGCATGAAGGGTGACCTCGTAGCAGGTGCGAACATTGCAGGCTTCATAAAGGTAGCAGATGCAATGCTTGCCCAAGGCGTTGTATAAGTCGTATAAAAATATATCAACAATTAACTTCCGCCCACGCGGCTTGACGTAGGTAACTACGCCCGGCGCCGCGTGGGCGTCGTTTCTTGTTAATCTATTTTTATACGATGTTTCCCACCGTCACCTTTTGTTTATAACCGCCTAGCCGAGCCTTAATAGGTGGAAAACGCCCGAAAGGCGAACCTTTCGGGTTCTATAGAAGTTTTAATCGAGCAAATATTCCGTCAGACGAAGGTAAAATTTGCAGTAATATTAGATATTACAAAAATTTTGCCTGAAGTATGGCGGGATATTTGCCGTTTTAAACCGTGTTCCACCAGTTAAGGCTCGGCTATTTGAGACTCGACGTATTCATATACGCCATCGCCTCGTATAGAACGCTTCTAAATCAAAATCTGCTCGGCGGGAATGTTGAAAGCATAGAATTTTATAAGATACTCTATATAATTCTGTAAGATACTCTATATAATTCTGTAAGATACTCTATATAATTCTGTAAGATACTCTATATAATTAAATCAGCCCTCACGGTGTATTCGCTGTGAGGGCGTCGTTTCTTTTAATCTATTTTTATACGAGGTTATCCCACCGTCGCATTTATTTGCTATCCCAACAAAAAGTCAAGTCTGTGAACCTTCTCCCTTGACTTTACAATGTAAATATAGTAAAATAAAAAGGTAAGCTTTGATTTCGAGAGGGAAGTATGAAAAAGTACGATTACATTGCCTTTGACCTTGACGGCACCCTGTCCGACCCGGAGCACGGCTTGGTCGAGGGCTTCATATACGCGTTTAAGAAAATGGGTGTCAAAGATTACGGAACGCGGGAGTCGCTCCGTCGGTTTATCGGTCCGTCGCTGTACGTGGTGTGGCAGGACGAGTTCGGCTTCACGCCCGAAACCGTCATTGACGCCATAGAGAAATTCCGCGAGTATTATAATATATACGGCTGGTGGGATAACAAGGTCTACCCGGGTATTGTTGAGATGCTTTCGTCGCTTCGCGCTAAGGGCAAAAAGCTTATCCTCGCCACCTCAAAGCCCGAGGACACGGCGAAAAAGATTATGTCCCTTTTCGAGCTTGACAAGTACTTCGACTTTATCGGCGGCGCCGCAGGCGACAACCGCGACCACAAATGGGAAGTGCTGGAGTACAGTATGAGGTCCGTGGGTGCCGACCCTGAGAGAACCATTCTGGTTGGTGACCGTATGTACGATGCAGAGGGCGCGGCAAAGTGCGGCGTAGACTCCCTCGGCGTGCTTTGGGGACACGGCACACCCGAGGAAATAGCCGCGTCGGGCTTTACCCTCACAGCCAAAGCTCCCTCCGAGGTGGTGGAGCTTCTCGGGTAATTTTGTTAGGCTCGTAACGCTTTAACTAACCAACAAAAAACTGTAACCAAAACAAAAAAACAGGTACGTAAGGTAAAAAATGAAAAAGTCAGAATTCAGAATAAGAGACCCCTTCGTCTTATTTGACGAGGGCAAGTATTATATGTACGGAACTACCAGCTTTGCAGATAACGGAGGCTGCACTCGCTGGAGCTTCGACGTCTACGTTTCGGATAATCTTGAGGACTTCTCGGGACCTTATACCGTCCTTGAGCCTAGGGACGGATTTTTCGGAAAGAGTGACTTCTGGGCGCCCGAGGTTCATAAGTACAAGGGCAAATTTTATATGCTCGCAACCTTCAAGGGCGAGGAAAGCAAAAATCACGGAGTCGGAATTCTCGTTGCCGACTCACCTCTCGGACCATTTACCCCTCACTCCGAAATGCCCATAACGCCAAAGGAGTGGTCAGCCCTTGACGGCACCCTGTATATTGACGAATCGGGCGAGCCCTATATGGTATTTTGCCACGAGTGGTGGTCTATGGGGGAAGAGTGCGACGGCACGATGTGCTACGCCCGACTCTCCGATGACCTCACCCATTTTATCACCGAGCCCGTCACAATGTTCGCGGCGTCCGAGAGCCCCTTCGTCAGAATTACCAGCAGAGGCTACGGCTACATAACCGACGGCCCCTGTATGTATAGGACCGACACGGGTGAGCTTCTTATGCTTTGGTCCAGCAAGGGTGAGCGCGGATATATGGAGTGTATCCACCGTTCCTCAAACGGCTCTCTTGACGGTGACTTTCTTCCCGTGAGCGTGCTGTATGCCGATGACGGTGGCCACGGTATGATATTTAAAAGTGCGGAGGGTGAGCTTCTCTTCACCTGCCACACCCCGAACACTACGGGCAAAGAGCGCGCCGCAATATTCCCCCTAATTGATTTAGGCGACGACCTTTTGCTAAAAATCTGATATTCACAAGCGACACTTACAAAAGCCGTAAAAAGCCGATTAAATAGCCAAAATATATCCCACTCGGAGAAACCGAGTGGGATATTGTTATCAAATAATTATTATTTTGCCTTCACTTGAGCCGTAACCTCGTCGAAGGTATCTACTATCTCTTTTTCGGGAGCAGTAGTAAGAAGAGAAACTACCACAATCGCTATAGCGGAAATGATAAAAGCGGGAAGAAGCTCGTAAATATCAAGCACGCCGCCGATAGGACGCACAAGGTATTTCCAGATAAATACTGTAGCGCCGCCGGATATTACACCCGCAAGGGCACCCCATTTGTTGGTTCTCTTCCAGAAGAGGGCGAAAAGAATGATAGGACCAAATGCTGCGCCGAAGCCCGCCCATGCAAATGAAACAATACGGAATACCGAGCTATCCTGATTCCAGGCAAGCACGATAGCAACGATTGCTATAACAGTAACGGTGATGCGCGCCAGCCACATTTGCATCTTCTCGCCGATATCCTTCCACACAAATCTCTTGATAAGGTTCTCGGAAACGGATGAGGATGCCGCAAGCAGCTGGGAGTCGGCAGTAGACATAATAGATGCCAGAATGCCTGCGATAATCACACCTGCTATAATAGCACCGAAGGAATCAAGCCTTGAGATAGCATCTGCAAAGTAAATAACGATTCTCTCGGAGTCAAAGCCGTCATTGAATATCTCGCCGCTATTGATTACGAATGAATAGCCGAGCACGCCAATGAAAATAGCTATTGCCATAGAAACGGTAACCCAAACAGATGCAACACGGCGTGAAACCTTCAGCTTCTTCTCATCCTCTATCGCCATAAAGCGAAGAAGTATGTGAGGCATACCGAAGTATCCAAGACCCCAAGCAAGGGTAGAGACGATAGGAAGGAAGCCGTAGCTGCCATCTGTGCCTGTAAGGCTGAAGTATTGCCCAAGGCTGTCAATACCGGGGATAGCCAGAATGTTATTCTCAATTTCAGACATTCCGCCGGCGTTCTCTATACCGTAGAACACAACGACAAACAGCGCGATAGTCATAACGATTGACTGAATAAAGTCGGTAACAGAAGCCGCAAGGAATCCTCCCGAAACCGTATATGCAACCAATATGATAGCGCCGATTATCATAGTAGCGTGATAATCAACGTTGAAAAGACTGCTTGCAAGCTTTCCTATAGCTGAGAAGCCGGAAGCCGTGTAGGGAATGAAGAACACTATAATCACAACAGCCGCAACTGCAGTGAGGAATCCTGCTTTATCACCAAATCTGTTGGAGAGGAAGGAGGGAATGGTTGTGGAGCTGGTTTTTGCGCTGTAAATTCTGATGCGCTTTGCTACGATTAGCCAGTTAATATAGGTACCTGCCGCAAGTCCAATAGCGGTCCATACAGCCTCGGCAAATCCGCCGGGCGCCATTATTCCGTTGATAAGAGCAACGCCGGGCAGACCCATAAGCAGCCAGGATGACATATCCGACGCCTCTGCGCTCATAGCGGTTACGTAGGGACCGAGCTTTCTTCCGCCAAGATACATATCGTCGGCGCTTTTGTTTTTCTTTGACATTGAAATACCAAGATAAACCATGTATCCAAGGTATACCAGAATGGCAAAGATCATCATAGTGAGTCTCATAAAAATACCTCTTATTAAAAATGATATGCATTATTCTATCACAAAAAGCATAATTAGTCAATATAGAACGTATTCTAGACGATTTGCACAAAATTTGAGAAAAAGTAGCGTAAAATAAGGAATTATAACTAGAATGTATCTTGAACGATAATTGTGAATTTTTTGTTAACAAACGAAATTTCGCCAAAATATCTGCTATAATATACAAAAACCAACAAAGGAGAGTGAAAGGATATGCGCCGCCCCGACCCCAAAACCAAAAACAAAATTATCACCGCCGCCTGGCGGCTCTTTTACGAGCAGGGCTACGACAATACGACAGTAGAGGATATAGTTTACGAGTCGGGCACCTCGAAGGGCTCCTTCTACCACTACTTTGACGGAAAGGACGCGCTCCTCGGCACCCTCGCAACCCTCTTTGACGAAAAGTATAAGGAGCTTATACCCGAGCTATCCACTATAGACGGTTGCTTCGACCGCCTGGTATTTTTAAATTCCGAGCTTTTCGGTATGATAGAGAGGAGCATATCCATAGACCTGCTTTCGAAGCTTCTTTCCTCACAGCTTGTGGTCAAGGGTGAAAGGCATCTTCTTGACCGCGGCAGGCTCTATTTCAAGCTGCTTGAGAGAACCGTTAGGGAAGGGCAGGAGAGAGGCGAGCTAACCTCGCGCGTCTCCTCGGGCGAGATAGTTAAAGCATACGCCCTCTGCGAGCGCGCCTTTATGTACGATTGGTGCCTCTCCTCGGGAGAATACTCTCTTTGCGCCTATGCAACCCCCATTTTCCGCGCATTCCTCTCAACCTACCTTGCGGAGAAGTATTAACCGTTCTGCATATACAAAAGGCACTTGCAACCGCTTCGTTGCAAGTGCCTTTTCACTTATTAAATCCCAAGTGAGACCGACAGCCGAACCCGACGAGCAAAACTCAATCCAAAGCTCTCCTTCACTCACCAAGCCCGACGAGCAATATTCAAGCCAAAGCTCTCCTTCACTCACCAAGCCCGACGAGCAGAACTCATGCCAAAGCTCTCCTTCACCCACCAAGCCCGACGAGCAGAACTTAAGCCAAAGCTCTCCTTCGCTCACCAAGCCCGACAAGCAGAACTAAAGCCTACCGTCAAGCCTTATAAACTCTCTTCATTCTTACTGCGATTTTCGGTCTGTCGTTATAGTCGGTAGGTATGCTTGCTATCTCGTCAACTGCCTCCATACCCGAAACAACCTTGCCGAATGCAGCATACTGCCCGTCGAGGTGAGGAGCGTCCGCGTGCATAATGAAGAACTGCGAGGAGGCGGAGTTGGGGTCAAAGGCTCTCGCCATAGAAATTACGCCTCTTTTGTGCTTTATGGGGTTGTCGTAGCCGTTGATGCGGAACTCACCTACGATATTATTCTTTGCGCCGCCCATTCCGTTGCCGAGGGGGTCGCCGCCCTGAATCATAAAGCCGGGGATAATTCTGTGGAAGGTAAGTCCGTCGTAGAAACCCTCAGCTACAAGCTTCTCGAAGTTCTCTACGGTTTTAGGAGCAGCCGTAGGGTCAAGCTCAAGCTTAATCTCGGCGCCGTTTTCCATTTCAATTACTATCATTTTTCTTCTCCTTTTAATTATATGTATTATTTTTTGTATTTGAGTTTATAATTTAATATCACTGATTTGGAGGTAGAGGATGAAGCAGGAAAAAATCCAACTGATATCAACGGTCCTCATAGGTATCCTGGCAGGAGGGGTTCTCCTCGTCGTGCTTATGAAGCACGTGCTGCCGGTTATTCTTCCGTTTCTGATAGCCTGGTTCGTTGCCTTTGCGGTTCGCGCCCCTGCCAAAAGGCTCTCAAAAATAACTCGCCTTTCGGAGAGAATAACCCGACCTATATTAGCGATATTAATAACGTTCTTAGCCTTCGGAGCTATAGCTCTTCTTCTGTGGCAGCTTGTAACCGCGGCTTGGGAGACTCTGGCGGAAATAGGGGAGGGGAATAATCCCGTCTATGGGCTGCTTACAGCTCTCTCCGACGGAAAGTCGCTGTTTGGAGACGGAATACCCGAGGAGCTGGCGGAGCAAATAAGCGACGCCATAGGAGGTATGCTTACCTCTATCCTCTCGGGACTTGCAGGCGCTGTAACCTCGTGGGTGGGAGTTGTGCCGAACGCGCTTCTTTTCCTTCTCGTTACGGTAATCTCCTTAATCTATTTTGCCATAGACCTTGAGAAAATCAACACACGGGTCCGCCGTTTGCTGCCCGAAGGCGTTGGCGGCTGGCTATCCTTGGCAAGACGGAGGCTGTTTTCGGTTGCAAAAAAATACGCAGGCTCCTACCTCGTTATTCTCCTTATAACCTTCGCTACAATGACCTTAGGATTTTTAATCCTCGGCGTGGAGAACGCACTTGTAATAGCCACCGTTGTCGCCATACTCGACCTTCTGCCCGTCATAGGCGTCGGTACCGTCCTTATTCCCTGGAGCATTGTCGCTCTACTGAGTGGCGACAGCTTCACGGGCGTGGGTCTCATACTTCTTTTCCTAATAAATACCGTAATCCGCGAGCTTTGCGAGCCTCGGATAATAGGAAAAAATCTCGGACTTCACCCCATACTCTCACTCATTTTAATCTATTCGGGATACGGTCTTTTCGGTATCACAGGGCTTCTTATTACGCCCCTTATTGCAATGCTCTTAGGCTTCCTTTTCGATAAAGAGAATACCCCCAAGGTCGCAAAGTCCACCCGACCCGAGTGATACGGGAGTATAGCCAAAGTCCCCCGCGGCGCGCTCTATAATTTCAACCGAGGGGTGTAGCTTGTAGTCGCCGAAAAAGTATATTTTATCCTTAAAAACTCCACACGCCCCCCCGATAAAGCCGTATTCGTAGGGTGAAAGCGCAATATGACCGGGCTCAATCCGATAGACCTTGATACCCTTTTTCTCAAGTGACAGGGATAGTCCCTCGTCCGCGCATATGGCAGCCCTATCGCCAAGCGCGAGAGTAGAGCAGGCAGGGTAAGCCTGCCTCACGTTTACAACCTCCAGCCCATGCTCACGGGCAATCCGTATCACACTTTTTGAAACCGTATCCTCTCTACAGAAAAGATACCTTCCCATAACGAGCGCGTTAAATAGGCAATCGGCAGGGAAGCGCTCGCCGAGGGTGTCCGAGCAGAACTGAAATCTTATATCTTTAACTCGCTCCCTGATATCCGTAAAAACGTAGGACGCCTCGTCGCAATAGTCCGCCGACGAAAGGATATCGTTTCCGCAGCGGAAAAGGAGAGAGTCGGGGTGCGAAGCTATCGCCTCGCCGAGAGAGGAGCAACGGGGCAGCCTTATTACCTCAAAGCCATAGAGAGAAAGCTTCCTCTCCGCCTCCTTTGAAAGCCGCGTATCAACAACCGCTATATTCATTTTCCCTCCTTTTTGGAAGAGCTAAACTTTTACTTCATTTATATATATAACCGTCAATAAAAGCCGAAAAAAGTAAATAGCTTCAACGCATTAAAGCTTATGAAGTTTAATAAAAAAGCTTATGTAGCCTTTAGGTAAAAATTGGTTTTTCAAGACGGAAAAATTAAAATCCTCAATAATTAAAAAACTCTGCCGAAAAGCAGAGTTTTTTAATAAACCTTTACGCGCGCTCGATCTTTCCGGAACGAAGGCAACGGGAGCAAACACTAACAGTAGTGTTAGTACCGTCCACAACAGCCTTTACCTTACGGATATTGGGCTTCCAGGTTCTATTGGTCTTACGGTTGGAGTGAGACACGTTGTGTCCGAAGGTTACGCCCTTACCGCAGATGCTGCACTTAGCCATTTTTACACCTCCAAAAATTCCGCCCTAGCGAGCGTATTTTTATATATTTTTTTGATTACACATAAATCAGCAGATGTTATTATAACATACTAAAACAAAAAATGCAAGTGTTTTTTTAAAAAATAAAGAATTTTTTTAAAATAAATAAAAACCCCAAGCCTAATACGAGTTAATAAATTCCGTAGGAGTTACTCCCTCGTGGTATTTGAAAAATTTTAGGAAGCTCTTATAATCCGAAAAGCCGAAGTAAGCCCCAAGCTCGGCAAGGGTCATCTCACCCAAGAGCAGCTCTCGCTTTATTGAGTCAAGCCTTACGCGGTCTATGTATTGCTTAAGCCCAACCCCCAAGCTCCTTTTCAGCAGCCGCGACAAATAATCCTCGCTGTAGCCGAGAGCCCGAGCCACCTCCTCGGCAGTGGAGGGCATACCGCCGCGCTCCTTTAAGAATTCCTTAACGCCTCTGAGTGCGCGACCCGAGCTCTCTTCACCCACCGTCAGCTCAGCGATAAGCACCCTCGCAAGGTAATCCGCACATTCCGCGGGCATCTCAAGGCTTGCCGAGTAGTGTAGAATTTCCCTTGCCAGAAGCGTCGCCCTGTCAAATCCCAAGGGCTTTATGACGGTATTCGGCAGCTCATCTTCCGAAATTCCCGTCATATGCAGCCAGATAAATGAAACGCCCTCACACTCTCTGTAGCCGCCGTGAGGCGCCTCGGGCGGAATACGCAGAACGTCACCGCGGGAAAGAGTATACCTTTCTTCACCCACGAACATATATAGCACACCCTCCGTCACCATAATCAGCTCCGTCGAGTGTACTCCCGAGCGCGAAATATGAGTGTAGCTGCTGCCTGCGGTCTGAATACCGCCGCGAAGAAATATCAAGTTATCGTACATAGTCGGATTTTTGTACCTTTAATCGTATTTTTGAGTTGAACTAAGCGCCGATATATGCTAGAATAATATCAGTAGCTATAATTTTACCATAAGTTATAAAAGAAATCAACCATAAATTTTTTAAAAAAGAGGTTATTAGTATGAAAAACGGAGCTAAGCCTATTCCGCATTACAGAGCGAGGATAACCGACGGATTTTGGAGGTCTCGCCAGGAGCTTAACAGAGACGTTACCATTTACGCAGTGTATGACAGATTTAAGGAGACGGGCAGATTTGACGCCTTGAAGTGCCTTTGGAAGGAGGAGGACGGAGAGGAGAGCAAGCCTCATCACTTCTGGGACTCCGACGTCGCTAAATGGATAGAGGGCGCGGCTCTTATTTTGCGCACCCACAAGTCCGAAAAGCTCGAGGAGCTTTGCGACTCGCTTATCGAGGATATTGTTACAAACCAGGGTGAGGACGGCTACTTTAACAGCTATATGTCGGTTGCAGAGCCGGAGCTTCGCTTCAAGGAGCGCGACAGACACGAGCTGTACTGTGCAGGTCACCTTATGGAGGCTGCCGTGGCGTATTACGAGTCCACGGGCAAAAGGCGTCTGCTTGACGCTATGTGCCGCTTTGCCGACTATATCGAGCTTCGCTTTAAGCTCCTTCGGGATACCGACTTTATTACTCCCGGTCACGAGGAGATAGAAATTGCTCTCTTCAAGCTCTATGAATGTACGGGTGAGCATAGATACTACGAGCTTGCCGAATTCTTTATTGAGCAAAGAGGCAGGGCAGACCGCCCCATTGGAGTGTCTACCTTGGAATACAATCAGTCTCACGCACCGGTGAGAAAGCAAAGAAGGGCAGTAGGACACGCGGTCAGAGCCACCTATCTTTATACCGCTATGGCAACTCTCGCAGGATATACGGGAGACGAGGAGCTTATCTCCGCCTGCCGTGATATATTTGACGATATCGCGACGAAGAAAATGTACGTAACGGGAGGCATAGGCTCCTCCGCCTCGGGCGAAGCCTTTACAGTCGATTACGACCTTCCTAACGTTATGGCTTACAGTGAGAGCTGTGCGGCAATGGGACTGATTTTCTTCGCTCAGCGTATGCTTGCTCTGGAGTCCGACTCCAAGTACTCCGACGTAATCGAAAGAGTGTTATATAACAATTTCCTGTCCGTAACCTCTCTTGACGGCAAGTCCTTCTTCTACACCAACCCCCTTGAGGTTATGCCTTATCTCTATTACAAGGATACCGTGTCGAACTTTTATAAGATTAAGTACCCGAAGCCCTCTCGTACCGAGGTGTTCAAAACCTCCTGCTGCCCCTCGAATATCGTGAGAGTAGTTCCGACCCTCCAGGAGCTGATTTTCGGCGAAGGGGAGGATAGGCTGTATCTGCACCAATATATAAGCTCCGAGTGTGACACCGTGCAGAATGGCAAAAGTCTTCACGTCACCGTTAAAACGGACTTCCCAAAATCGGGCAAGGTGAGAGTAAGCGTGCAGGGCGGCGAGCTTTCCCTCGCCGTGAGAATACCCTCTTGGCATAGGGGAAATGAGTGGAAAACTCAACACGGGTATGCCTATATGACCGTAAAAGAGGGAGATGAGGTAACCTTCAGCTTTGATATGACCCCCTACTTTGTGGAAGCAAACCCAAGGTCGCTTTATACAGCAGGCAAGTGCGCCGTGTGCCGCGGACCCGTCGTTTACTGCTCCGAGTCCGTCGATAACGGAGAGCTTCTCCGCAATACCCAGATTGACCCCGCCTCTCCTATTGAACTGTGCGACGACGAGGGATACGCCGCCCCCACCCTCACCGTCGGCGGATACCGCCGCGTAGGCTGCGATTGCGAGCTTTACACACAGGGTATAACCTCCGAGCTTGTTCCCACAAGGCTAAAGCTCATTCCTTACCACGCCTTTGCCAACAGAGGCGAATGTGAAATGCTCCTTTGGCATAACGTCAGACGCTGACACATCAACCTTTATGCACCAAAACCGATGCACCGCCGAGCTTGACGTATCGCCAACGGAAATTTTAAGCCAAGCAATACCTCACACCGTTTAGTGCATCACAGCCCCTCGATGTTGTGCAATTTCAACGCAATACCCACGCCAATATAGCACCACCCCGAACAAAACAAAACCAATCCAAATATAAAAAAGTAATTATCCCCCCTCACCCCTCATATTCTTTTATGAGGGGTTTTTTGCCCCCGTGGGGTGAATATGAATCAAAGAACGAGATTTTTTAAAAGCGGAATAACACTTACCGCCGTAGGGCTTGCTATGCGTACCGTATCAATGCTCTTCGGCGCATATATTTCGAGAGCCGTAGGAGCAGAAGGAGTAGGACTTTATACCGTAGTTATGACGGTATACTCCTTTGCGGTTACCTTCGCAACCTCGGGCATCAGTCTGACGGTTACAAGGCTCGTTGCCACAGCAATAGGCGAGGGCAGGGAAGGTGAGCTTGGCGGTATTCTCCGCAGCTGCACCCTATATTCCCTGATTTTCGGTATAGGTGCATCAGCCCTCTTGCTTCTCGGCTCCGACTTTATCGGCTTTCATATTCTATCCGACAGCCGTACCGTCCTTTGCCTTAAAATTCTATCGCTGTCCTTAATCCCCGCAGGGCTATGCTCGGTTTTCTCGGGGTATTTCGTCGGAGTCAGAAGAGTTGGCTTCAACGCCGCAGTTCAGGTCGCATCACAAATAATAAAGATTGCAGTTACCCTCTTTCTCGTCGGGCAGGCGTCGAGCCTCGGTATCGTTGCCTCGGTTTGCGCACTGTCTCTCGGTATCACTTTGACGGAGCTTTTCGCATTCCTTCTGATACTCCTTGAATTTCTCTACGACAGGTACAAATGGGGTACCCGTGTTAAGAAAAACGGGGTATGCGGGCTGAAAAATGTTGCGTCCGAAACCCTTCCTCTTGCCATTTCCGGCTATTTCCGTTCAATCCTTACAACTGTGGAGCATATACTCATTCCAAGACGCCTTCTTGACAGAGGGGAAACGACGAGCGATGCCTACTCCCACTACGGCAGCCTTCACGGTATGGCTATACCCCTTGTTCTTTACCCGATGTCACCGCTAACTTCCTTTTCGGGACTTCTTGTTCCCGAGTTTGCCTCCGACCTTGCCTCGGGGAATAAAAGCCGAATGAGCCGTATTGCCTCAGAGGCACTTAACTTGACCTTGATTTACGGCATTTTTTCAGCCGCCGTTATTTACAGCTTCTCCGAGGAGCTCGGCTTTGCAGTATACAATTCCTACGATGCAGGCTACTACATAGCAATCCTCGCGCCAATAGTTCCCATAATGTATCTTGACCACGTTACCGACAGTATGCTGAAGGGTGTAGGAGAGCAGGTGTATTCAATGTGGGTCAATATTACCGACTCCCTTCTCTCGGTTCTCCTCGTGTATTTTCTCATTCCGAAAATGGGAATTTCGGGCTACGCGCTCGTTATAATAATTATGGAAGGATATAATTTTCTCCTCTCCTTTATCCGTCTGCGAAAGAAGGTGAGCTTCTCTCTTCACCTCTTCCGCTCGGTTGCCCTTCCTCTTATTTGCGCGCTGAGTGCCACCGCCCTTGCCGACGCCCTTTTCGTATTTGGAGGAAGCACCTCGCAATCCCTTTGGCTGACGCTTAAAATAGTGTTCACCACAGCGACATTTGTCTTCATTTATTTTGCTTTTCGCTCATGCCTTGATGCCAAAGCCAAAAAGATTTAGTAATCTGTATTTTTCGCTTTTTAAAAACACAAAAAACCGCCGCAGAGCAAATTCTGCGGCGGTTTTGTAAATAAATATTTGCGTTTTAGTCGTTTTCGGGCTCATCGGAGGAGACTTCGGTATCCTCTTTGGCTTCCTCGTCCTCGCCTTCATCTGTGGGGCGTGAGTCGAGAATGTGCAGAGTCTCTATACGTCTGCCGTCCATTTTCAGAACCTTGACGTCAAGACCGTTGTACTCGAAGGTGTCACCCTCCTCGGGTATTCTTTCGAGAATTGCCATAGCCCAACCGTTAGCGGTTGCGGCATCAAGCTCGCTGTCAAGCTCCATATCAAGCTCGTCGAAGAGCTTTTCAATATTGGCCATGCCGGAAACCTCGTATTCCTTCTCGCCAATCTCTTTGATTTCCTCTACGATTTCATCGTGTTCATCCCAGATATCGCCGACAATCTCCTCAAGAATATCCTCAAGGGTGATAAGACCTGCAGTAGAGCCGTACTCGTCGGTGACGACAGCCATATGCAGCTGCTTTTCCTGCAGATCCTTCATAAGGTCGTTGACCTTCTGAGTCTTTGCGACGAATATTGCAGGCTTAAGTATCTCGGATATAGGCGTATCGTTGCCGTGAGCCTGTGCGTAGAAGTCCTTGTAATAAAGAATACCAAGCACGTTGTCAAGGTCGTCCTCGTAAACTGGAATTCTCGAATATCCCGACTCGGTGAATACCTTCTCCACCGTTTCCTTATCCGAATCAACGGACAGAGAGGTAATATCAATTCTGGGAGTATAGATGTCGCCAACCTCAAGCTCACCGAACTCGATAGCGCTCTTTATAAGGGAGCCCTCCTCCTCGTCGATGCCGCCGTCCTCCTCGGCTTCCTCTATAATAGAGATAAGCTCCTCCTCGGTCATACCCTTATCCTCCTCGCTCTTCGTAAGCTTGGAGAGAAGGTTCTGCCACTTCTTGAATATGAAGTTGAAGGGGGTGAAAACGAAAAGTAATACGTTTATGATAGGAGCAGAGAAGAGAACGAACTTCTCGGGTGAATTTTTCGCCATGGTTTTCGGAGATATCTCACCGAAAATAAGCACCGCAATCGTTAACACAATAGTGGATATGGTAGCGCCGAGGTCGGGATTGTTAACGAGCAGTCCCGTAAAGAAGAGCGTACCGAGAGATGCGCTGAGAATATTAACGATGTTATTGCCGATAAGAATGGTGGAAATAAGAGTATCGAAATTGTCGGCAAGCTTTAATGCAAGCGCCGCATTCTTGTTTCCTTTTTCAGCGAGATTTTTCACCCTTATTTTATTAAAGGTGGAAAAAGCCGTCTCCGTAGCGGAGAAATAGGCTGACAAAATGATACATACTACGATTATAACGAGATATGTAACTAGATGAGGTTCCATAGTGACGTTTTAAAAACTACCTTTCATTATTAGATATAATTTACGCGAGAGCGAAAAATTCAAAAGAAAGCAAAAAAAGGCATAACCATACCTCGCGGTGTGGCTAAGCCGTCCTATTTCTATGTATTACGGTACTCTCCTGACAAGTATCCCCGTCTGTGCCGTCGTCCATACTTCCTCCGAAATCATTGCGCAAAAGCGTTATTGCATAGTATTATAGCACAGAACTCTCGGTATGTCAAGGCTTTTTTGGAAAAATGTGAACGTCCGCGTTTTTTGAAATCGGCGTCATAAGCGGAGTTGAATTACCGAAAAACACCCCGAGAGCTTCTTCGGAAGGGGAAAAAACCTCTGCGCCGATTAATTTCAACTCGGGAGCCTGCCGCGAAAAAGCCGTCATAAAGTAATGGAAAGTAGTCAAAATCGTGCAAATAGGAAAAACAAATTTACAATTTTTAACAAAAATTACATAAACTGCCAAAAGAAAAACCCCGAAAGTGAGAAAAAGAGAAAATTATGTGTAAAAAGGTGATATTTTTTCAAATATTTTCTTCCAACCCCCTTGATTTTTTCTTTTTCATATGGTATAATACCATTGTATAAAATAACCGCGGTGCAGACCGCGTTGTATGAGGTGTTCTAATGGATATTAAGGCTTTCTTTGAGAAGGTAGCCGCCGGCTTCAGCTTTGAGGAGATCGGCGCGTGGTTCAAGGATCTGTTCGCCAGCGTAACTGCTGAGGGCGGTCCTGTCGAGACTTACTGGACGATGGGTCTCGATTTCATCAAGGGCTTGCTTCCCCTTGCATGGATTCTTCCCGCTATCCTTATCGCGCTTTCTCTCGTTCAGGTATTTGCAGGTAAGAAGCTTCTCGGTCTTCAGAAGTTCCTTGCATGCTTCGTTGTAGGCTATGCTCTCGGCGCAGTACTTCTTACTCCCGTTATTACTGAGCTCGTTCAGATCCCTGATTGGATCGTCGGCCTCGTAGTCGGTGTAGTTGCTGCTATTCTTTGCAAGCCTATCTACTTCCTCTCCTACGTTGCAGTTGCAGGCTACGGCGTTTACGCCCTTTGCATGAGCGACGTTCTTCCCGAGGCAGTTGCTTCCTTCACTAACAACTGGATCGTAGCACTCGTTGCAGCAGTTGTAGCAGTTGTTGTTGCTCTTCTTCTCAGAAAGTGGATCGAGATGCTCGGTACTGCAGCACTCGGTGCATGGACTCTCTTCCTTAGCGTAGAGGCACTTCTTGCAAGCCTTAACGTATGGTTCATAGCAGAGTACGTTATCTGGTGGGAGCTTGGCACTCTCGCAGTAGGTGCAATCCTCGGCTTCATCGTTCAGGTTAAGACCAGAAGCTACTAAAATACATAAAATCCGACGCGGCAGCGTCGGATTTTTTTTACCGTTCTCACCGTTTTGTCTTGACATTCATTTATTTTTGTAGTACAATATATTTAATATATTTTTATACGATTGGAGAATACTAATGGAACAGTCTAAAAAGCTAACTCTCGAGCGTATTGCCAACAACATTCGCATCAATATTATCGAGGGTGTATACAGCGCGGGATGCGGTCATCCCGGTGGATCTCTTTCTATTGCCGACATTATGGCTTATCTCTATTTTGAAGAGATGAATATAGATCCCAAAAACCCGAAAATGGAGGAGCGTGACCGCTTCGTCCTCTCCAAGGGACACACAGCTCCCGCACTTTACGCAACCCTTGCGGAGCGCGGCTTAATCCCTATGGAGGATATCAAAACCCTGCGTAAAACCTCGTCCTACCTCCAGGGTCACCCCGATATGAAGGGTACCCCCGGTGTAGATATGACCACAGGCTCCCTCGGCCTTGGCTTCTCCGCATCCTGCGGAATGGCTCTCTCGGGCAAGCTTGACAATAAGTCCTACCGCGTATATACCGTCCTCGGCGACGGCGAAAGCGAGGAGGGCCAGGTATGGGAGGCTGCAATGTTCGCAGCTCACTATAAGCTCGACAATCTCGTAGCAATCCTCGACTGGAACGGACTGCAGATTGACGGACCCATCACCGAGGTTATGAATCCCACTCCTCACAACGAGAAGTTCCGCGCCTTCGGCTGGCACGTTATCTCTATCGACGCCCACGACTTCGACGCTATCGAGTCAGCTCTTGCAGAGGCAAGAGAGGTGAAGGGCAAGCCCACCGTAATTATCGCTAAGTCCACCAAGGGTAAGGGCGTATCCTATATGGAGAACGCTTGCGAGTGGCACGGTCAGGCACCTAAGGAGGACCTCTACAAGGTAGCTATCGCTGACCTTCAGAAAATTGCCGAGGCATTGAATTAAGGAGAATAGAAATGGCAGATAAGAAAGCAACAAGAGAAAGCTATGGCGAGGCGCTTGTATCCCTTGCCGAAAAATATGATTTCGTAGTTCTCGATGCCGACCTTGCGGCGGCTACAAAGACGGGAATGTTCAAGAAGAAGTATCCCGAGAGATTTTTCGACTGCGGTATAGCAGAGGGAAATATGGTCAGCGTTGCCGCAGGCATCGCAACCACGGGTAAGAAGGTATTCGCTACCTCCTTTGCGATGTTCGCCGCAGGCAGAGCCTTCGAGCAGATTAGAAACTCTATCGGTTACCCCCACCTTAACGTAAACATCGTCGGCACTCACGCCAGCATCACCGTTGGTGAGGACGGCGCAACCCACCAGTGCAGCGAGGACCTTGCTCTTATGCGTACTATCCCCGGTATGACCGTAATCTGCCCCGCAGATGCAACCGAGGCTCACGCGGCAGTAGAGGCGGCTCTCCTTCACGACGGACCCTGCTATCTCCGCTTTGGCAGATTTGCCGTTCCGAACCTCACCCCCGAGCTTGTCCCCGACTATAAGTTCGAGCTTGGCAAGGGCGTAACCTATAAGGAAGGTAAGGACGTTACCATAGTTGCTAACGGCTATATGGCGCACGTTGCCCTCGAGGCGGCAGAGCTTCTTGCAAAGGACGGCATTGACGCAGGCGTTATCAATATACATACCATCAAGCCTCTGGACACAGCCCTCATAGCAGCTGCAGCAGAGAAAACGGGAGCTATCGTTACCGCAGAGGAGCATAGCGTAATAGGCGGTCTCGGTGCCGCAGTATGCGAGGCTCTTGCAGAGAGCTGCCCCGTGCCCGTTCTCCGCGTTGGAGTTGAGGACAAATTCGGCAGAAGCGGCAAGGTTCCCGAGCTTCTTGAAATGTACGGTCTCACAGCGGAAAATATCGCGGCGAAGGCTAAGCGCGCAATTTCTCTCAAAAAGTAATCTTAATTTACGAATTTGAAAGGCACGGATATGAAAAGAATTCTTCTTAAGCTTTCGGGCGAGGCACTTTCCAGAGGCACAGGCAAGCTTTACGACAGCGCCTTCGTCGACGGAGTAGCCGCAGCTCTTTCAGGGCTTGTAGCCGAGGGCTACGAAATAGCCGTCGTTGTCGGCGCAGGCAACATCTGGCGCGGCAGGCAGGGCAGTGATATGGACCGCACCGCCGCAGACCGTATGGGTATGCTTGCCACGGTTATCAACTCACTCTACCTTAAGGACGCTATTATACGCGCAGGTGGAGGTGCCTCCGTTATGACCGCAGTCCCTATGGCACCCTTCGCCGAGCCCTATTCCTCCGATGCCGCAGTAGAGGCGCTTGAGTCGGGCAAGGTCGTTATTCTCGGCGCAGGACTTGGTATTCCGTTCCTCTCCACCGATACCGCAGGAGCTGTCAGAGCCTCCGAGATTGGTGCAGACGCTATGCTGATGGCGAAGAATATAGACTACATATACACCGATGACCCAAGGAAAAATCCGAACGCCGAGAAGCTTGAAAATATAAAGGCGTCGGAGGTTCTTGCAAGAAATCTTAAGGCAATTGATGCAACCGCTACCGCCTTTTGTATGTCCGTCGGTATGCCAATCCGCGTTTTCGGCTTGAAATGTCCTGAGGATATCGTCAAGGCAGTCCGCGGCGAGGTCTTGGGAACAGTTATTACAGCAGAATAATTTTCAAATAAAAATTATAGAATATATCTAGGAGGATACTATGAAACTCGATACAAGAGACTATGAAGCTAAAATGAAAAAGACCATCGCTTCCTACTCCGATAATCTCTCCACCATCAGAGCAGGCAGAGCTAACCCTGACGTTCTTAAGAAAATTTCCGTAGATTACTACGGCTCACCTACACCCATATCTTCCATCGCGGAAATCAAGGTTACCGATGCCCGCACCATTCTTATCACCGCTTGGGATAAGAGCATTATCAAGGGCATAGAGAAGGCAATTCTCACCTCCGACCTCGGCATCAACCCCCAGAGCGACGGTCAGGCTATCCGCCTCACCTTCCCACCCACAACCGAGGAGCGCAGAAAGGAGCTTTCCAAGCAAATATCCAAGATGGGCGAGGACGCTAAGGTAGCAATCCGCAACATTCGCCGCGATGCTAACGACAAGGTTAAGGCGGATAAGAAAAATTCACTTATGACCGAGGACGAGGCAAAGCAGTCGGATAAGCTCGTTCAGGACCTCACCGATAAGTACATAAAGGAAGTTGACTCCGTTACCGCGGCTAAAACCAAGGAGATAATGGAGATTTAAGCTTCCTCTCGGGAGGGCTCAGCTTGCAGAATACAGATAAATCAAATAAAGCGTCACCCCTGTCCGTTGCCATAATTATGGACGGCAACGGAAGGTGGGCTACCCGTCGCGGCTTGCCCCGTACAGAGGGGCACCTGGCAGGTGCCGAAGCCGTGGAAACGGTTATCCGCACCGCGAAGGACGAGGGAGTCCGTTATCTCACCCTTTTCGCCTTTTCTACAGAAAATTGGAAAAGACCGCGTGAGGAGGTTGACGCTATTATGGAGCTTGTTTACAGATATCTTAAAGCCAAAGCCCTCCCAATGATAGAAAAAGACCCCGAGCTTGGTATAATGTTCCCGGGCGACAAATCGCCCCTTCCTCAGCGCCTTCGGGAGCTGTGTCTTTATACCGAGAGGCTCTCGCGCGGCAGACAAAGCATTGTCAGCATCGCCCTGAATTACGGTGGCAGAGCAGATATCGTCAACGCGGCGAATTCCGCCATCGGAAAAGGGGAGCTTCCTCTTAACGAGGAGATTATCTCCCGCCATCTCTACACCTCCTATATGCCCGACCCCGACCTGGTTATCAGAACGGGCGGCGAGCATCGCATCTCGAACTTTTTGCTTTGGCAGAGTGCCTATTCCGAGTATATTATTCTCGACACACTCTGGCCCGATATTTCCTCCGGGCACCTCCGGGAGTGTATATCGGAGTACAATACCAGAGTCCGTCGCTTTGGCGGGCTGAAAAGTTAGCTTTCCTCTCCCCGTGAGAGGCACCGTTAGCAGCCCACAGTTTGGCTGACACTTTTTCAGATTGACATAGATTATAAGTTAACAACCCACAGTCAGGCTGACAATTTATTTAAAATCAGTATAGATTATGAGTTAGCAGCCCACAGTCGGGCTGACGCTTTTTTCAAATTGTTATAGATTATGAGTTAGCAGCCCACAGTTTGGCTGACACTTTTTTCAGATTGGTAGAGATTATGAAAGTCAGAACTATAACCGCGGCTATAATCCTCGCGGTAACTATTCCTATTTTGATATTCTCCAAGTATATCATTTACCCCATAGCTCTTGCAGTTATTGCCCTCGCGGCAGTTTTCGAGCTGCTTCGAGTTATCGGCGTACATCGCACCTGGATTGTATCAGTACCTGCATACCTTATATCGCTTGCGCTTCCTCTGGCGGCTTATTTCGTGACGGAAAGCACGAGGGTGTTATATCTTCTCTCGGTTTCGGCGGTTATTTCGCCTATATGATTTATCTTATGGGTGTCTCCGTCTTTTCCCACGGAAGGCTTACCTTCGGTAAGATTGGAGAGACCTTTGTATCTGTTACATACGTGGTTATATCACTCTCCGCCCTTTCTACCATAAGGTATATGGCGCACGGAATGTTCTGCTTCCTTCTCGTATTTATAACTGCTTGGGTAAGCGACAGTATGGCGTACATCGTCGGCTCGCTTATAGGCAAGCATAAGCTTATTCCCGAGGTAAGCCCGAAGAAAACCGTTGAGGGCGCTGTCGGAGGAGTGGTATCCGCTATTATAGGCTGCCTTCTTTACGGCTTGATAATCGAGCTTCTGACAGAGGTTGAGGCAAATTATCTCTCCCTCGCTCTTATAGGACTTACCCTCTCCGTAGTATCTCAGCTCGGCGACCTTATTGCCTCCCTTATTAAGCGAGAGTACGGAGTGAAGGATTACAGCAATCTTCTCCCGGGTCACGGCGGCATAATGGACAGATTTGATTCCGTCCTTGCAGTATCCACGCCTCTTATGGTTATGTGCCTCGTGATACCCCCGTTTATGTAAAGGTGCATAAAGGCTGAAAGCTCTTATTTGGGTGTCGATTTTTCCGTACCGTATAGAGCTTCTGAGCATAAATAAGCCCCTCGGCAAACCGAAAAAGTCAAAGACCGCCGCAGATAAGTGTGGCGGTTTTTGACCCGAAGAGAAAGAAAATAACAGTCTCACGGAGATTTTATGAATAAAACAGTCTCAATTCTCGGAGCTACGGGCTCTGTAGGAAAACAAGCGCTCTCTGTGGCGAAGGAACGCGGATATAAGGTCAGCTTCCTTTCGGGCAACGGAAACGTTACCGAAATGGAGAGGGCAGCAAGAGCTTATAAGCCCTCAGCCGTCGCTATGGCAAAGGAGGCTGCAGCCACAGATTTAAGGTGCCGCCTTTCCGATACGAATATTAAGGTTCTCTCCGCTGAGGAGGGAATACTCGCAGGTATCCGTGAGTACGGTGGGGATATGGTCCTTAACGCAATACTCGGCAAAGCAGGCTTGCAGCCAACCCTCGAGGCTATCGAGTGCGGCATACCTCTCGCCCTCGCCAATAAGGAGAGCCTTGTTATTGCAGGCGATATCGTAATACCCCTTGCCAAATCCCGCGGCGTAGATATCATACCCGTTGACAGCGAACATTCCGCAATTTTTCAGAGCATAAAGTGCGGCAGAAACGAAGAAATAAAGAAAATTATTCTCACAGCATCGGGCGGCCCCTTCTTTGGCAAAAGCAAAGAGGAGCTTCGACGTGTGACCTTAGAGCAGACTCTTGCCCACCCAACCTGGAAAATGGGCAAAAAAATTACCGTCGATTCCGCAACCCTTATGAATAAGGGCTTTGAGATTATGGAGGCATCTCACCTTTTCGGCATACCCGAGGAGAGGGTAGAGGTGCTTATCCATAGAGAGAGTATACTTCATTCCGCCGTGGAATTTTTGGACAATATTATCGTTGGCGAAATGTCACTTCCCGATATGCGCAGCTGCATACAGTACGCCATCGATTACCCCTGCCGCGTATGCGCCGCACAAGGCTCCCTTGACCTTGCTAGCCTTGGCTCTCTCACCTTCGCGCGCCCCGATACCGAAGTATTCCCCCTTCTTGACCTTTCCCGTCGCGCTCTGCGCGAGGGCGGCGCCTCGGGAGCAGTTCTCAACGCCGCGGACGAGGTAGCCGTTGAAGCATTCCTTTCAGAGAAAATATCCTTTTTTGCCATTTCCGACGTAATCAGCACTGTCTACGAAGAGCTTGGCGAGGCAAAGAGGGCGAAGTCGCTTCCCGAAATTCTCGCCTTTGACACCGAGGCGCGCCTTATTGCCGAGAGGGAAATATCAAAGCTCTCGGTCAAATGCTGAAAGCCTCAACAGCTCACAAAGCAAACCCCCACGCGTAAATCATAAAACTATACACAAATCCCTCGCGCAAATTAGGGAACTGTAAACACCCCCCACGCGCAAATTAGAAGAACTGTAAACACCTCCCACGCACAAATTAAGAGAACTGTAAACACCCCCACGCACAAAACGGGAGAACTGTAAACAAATCTCTCGCGCAAATTAGGGAACCGTAAACAAACCCCACGCACAAAACGGGATAACCGTAAACAAACCCCACGCACAAATTAGGAGAATTATCTTGGATACAATTTACACAGTACTTATTTCCATACTCGTTTTCGGACTTCTGATTTTCATTCACGAGTTCGGGCATTACATCTGCGCCCGTATCTTTAAGGTGAAAATTTTAGAGTTTTCCATCGGTATGGGTCCGAAGCTTGTAGAATACAAATCGAAGAAAACCGATATAAACTACGCAATATCCTCTATTCCCATCGGCGGCTACGTAGCTATGGCAGGTGAGGACGGCGAGTCCGACGACCCTAACTCCTTCGACCGCAAGCCCGCCTGGCAAAGGCTGATAATCACCGTAGCAGGCGCGGCGGTAAATATCCTTGCAGGCTTTATCGTAATGCTCATATATACCTGCCTCGTTGATATCGGCGGCACTACCGTAGCGCAGTTTGTTCCAAAGGAAACCACGGGCTTTGAGATATCCTCCTCCGAGTCGGGTCTTTGCTCGGGGGACGAGATTATTGCCGTAGAGGGTAAGAGAGTAAGAATTGCCGACGAGCTTTCCTACGAGGTTATGCGCCGCGGCTACGAGCCTATTACCCTTACCGTCATAAGAGACGGCGAGGAAATGGATATAACCGTAGAATTTCCCACCATAGGCGAGTCGGGGCAGACCTTCGGCTGTCTTGATTTCTCAATCTACGGGGAGAAAAAGACCTTCGGCAGCGTTATAAGCTACGCCTTCTCCAAGGGCGCCTTGCTTGTAAGAATGTGCTGGGAGTCGGTATACGACCTTATCGTTGGCAGATACACATTTGAGGCTGTATCGGGTCCCGTAGGTATCTCCTCGGCTATCGGCGATGCCGCTAAGGCAGGTGCCTTGCAGCTTCTGTATCTCACCGCCTTAATCAGCATTAACCTTGGCGTAATGAACCTTCTGCCGTTCCCCGCGCTTGACGGAGGCAGGCTTCTCACAATACTCATAGAAATAATTACAAGACGCCGCATACCCCAGAAAATAGAGGGAATTATCAACGCGGTAGGACTCTTCATTCTCCTCGGCTTCTCAGCCGTCGTTCTTGTAAAGGACGTTCTTGGGCTGATATTCTGAAAAGAGCCGACTGCTTGACGTGATATATAACGGAAAGTTAACCTTTTATAATCACATACAACGAAAGGTTGGCGGCTTATAAATAACAGTATTAAAAAAACGCTTGCCGTTTTAATGGCATTTTACAAAAAACTTGCCGTTTTAATGGCATTTAACAAAAATTTAGTTGACGGTTTATAATGATATATAACGAAAAAAGAAGAAAAAGCCGAGAGATAAAAGTCGGCGGAATTAAAATCGGCGGCACCTCTCCCGTATCGGTTCAGTCTATGACTAATACGGATACCCGTGACGCTTTGGCAACCTATGCTCAAATCAAAGCTCTCGCGGAGGCAGGCTGCGATATTGTCAGGCTTGCTATTCCCGACGAGGAAAGCGTCCTGACCATAACCAAGCTTAAGAATATGGGCGTTGATGTGCCCATCGTTGCCGATATACATTACAGCCACAAGCTTGCCGTTGCCGCGGCAGAGGCAGGGGCAGACAAAATACGAATAAACCCAGGAAATATCGGCTCGAAGGATAAAATCCGCGAGGTGGCCTCCGCCTGCAAATACCACGGAATACCTATCCGTATAGGCGTGAATTCGGGCTCTCTTGAAAAGCATCTTCTGGAGAAATACGGAGCCCCCACAGCCGAGGCTCTTGCGGAGAGTGCGCTTTATAACGCGGCGCTCCTTGAGGAGCTTGATTTCTCCGATATAATTATTTCCGTTAAGGCGTCGGATACCTACAGTATGATAGAAGCCAACCGCGCCATAGCGAAAGCCACCGTCTACCCCCTCCACCTTGGCGTTACCGAGGCAGGAGCGCGAATTAAGGCAGCGGTCAAAAGCAGCGTCGGTATAGGCGCGCTTCTCTCCGAGGGAATAGGCGACACGGTGCGCGTGTCCTTGACGGAGGACCCCGTAAATGAAATTTCCCTGGCTTACGATATTCTCTCATCTCTCGGCATTACCGAAAGAGGAGGGCTGAATATCGTCTCCTGTCCCACCTGCGGCAGAACGGGTATTGACCTTATAGCCCTTACCGAACGCTTCGAAAGAGAGGCTCGGGCTGCAGGAATAGATAAAATGAATATTAAGGTCGCTCTTATGGGCTGCGCCGTAAACGGACCGGGAGAGGCTCTCGATGCGGATATCGGCATTGCAGGAGGTAAGGGCGAGGTGCTGCTCTTCAAGGGCGGCAAAACCGTAAGGAAGCTTAAGGAGTGCGATGCTGTCCTTGAGCTTATCGAAGAGATAAAGAAAATGAAGTAAAGGTGTATTATGGCAGAGAAAAAGTTCCTCGACGTATTTTCAAGATACACTCCCTCCGATGAAAAAAGGGAGCTGCTTTCGCGCGCTCATTCGGCGAAATTCCGCTACACGAGGGAGCCTATGCGCGTCGAGGTCGAGCTGTCCTTCGACTCCCACGAGGAGCCGGAGCTTATATACGATATAGAGGACGAATGTCGTGAGCTTTACCGAGCCGAGTCCTTTAAAATACTGCCCCATTTCCCACCCGAGGTATTCCGTATGAGCTACTTCAACGAGATAGCTCTGGAGGCGTCGCTTTGCGGTGCCGTGACTAACGGCTTCTTTAACGGAGCCGAATATTTCGACACGGGTGAGGAGATAACCGTTGCCATACCCTACAGCATAAGAGGCGTGGACTTTGTAAAAAACGCCGGCACCGAGGCAATACTCTCCAACATTTTATACAGCAGATACGGCATCACACGCCGCATATCGATAGCCGAGGGCGAGGGCTCCGAGGCTCGCAGAATAGAGCTTGAACGCCGCCGTGAGGAGATTATCTCCAAGGCAGAAGCGGAGGGACGCGAAAGGCTTATGCGCGAAAGGCGCGAGGCAGCCGAGCAAAGGGAAAGGCAGGCGCGAGAGGCTGACCCCTACCGCGATTTTGAGCTGCGCGCAGGCATATCCTCCGCAACGGGCGAGCTGGAGGTCATTGGGGAGACCACCTACCGCGTTGGCGCCACAACCTACGATTTCTCCTCCGCCGAGCTGATTTTCGGCGAGGACTTCGACGTCATAGAGCCCACCCCCCTCTCCGAGGCAACCGTCCGCAACCGTATACTCGTTCTGGGTACCGTGTTCGAGGTCAATATGAAGGAGACCCGCGCAGGCGACAAAACGAATTGCTCCATCGGAATATCCGACGGAGCCTCCGCAATATACATAAAAAAGACTGTTCCCAATGAGCCGAGCGACCAGCTTAGCTGGGTAAAGGACCTTGCCGATGCCGTCAAAAAGGGCAAAAGAAAGCTCCTTCCCATAGCCGTCCTCGGCAGAATACAGACAGACAAATTCGATAACGAGCCCTTCTTATCCCCCATAGGCATCAAGAGAATTAAAACCGTCGAGCGTATGGACCCCGCAGAGGAGAAGCGCGTCGAGCTTCACCTCCACTCCAATATGTCCCAAATGGACGCTCTTATAACCCCACAGGAGATAGTAGATACCGCTATCCGTTGGGGTCATAAAGCCATAGCCGTAACCGACCACGGCAACGTTCAGTCCTTCCCCGAGGTTATGCTTGCTCTTGAAAGGTCGGGAAATGAGGATTTAAAGATACTCTACGGCATAGAGGCGTATTTCGTCAACGATACCGAAAGATGCGCCTTCGGTACAAGCTATCCTCCCTTTGACGGCGAGATGATAGTATTTGACCTTGAGACTACGGGTCTGTCCAGCCGAAACTGTAAGATTATAGAGATTGGCGCCGTCAAAATCAAGGACGGTAAGATAATTGACGAGTTTGATATCTTCGTTGACCCCGAATGTGAAATTACAGAGGAGATAACAAAGCTCACCTCTATAACCAACGATATGGTAAAGGGCGCACCCAAAGAGAAGGAAGCCGTGGAAATGTTCCTCGAGTTCGCAGGGGACAGGCTTCTTATTGCCCACAACGCGAACTTCGACGTTGGCTTTATAAGAGTTGCCTCTGAAAGGCAGGGAATACCCTTCACAAACGCATATCTTGACACCGTCGGTGTCTCGAAGTACGTAAACCCCGAGCTGAAGCAGCATAAGCTCAATATCATAGCCGAGCATTATAAGCTTGGCGATTTCCACCATCACAGAGCCTCGGACGATGCGAAAATGCTGGCAGAGATATTCTTCGTTATGCTATCCAGGCTTAAAAGCGAGGGCGTTACCACCTTCGAGCAGATGATGGACAATATGAGCGAAAAGTCCGACCCCTTGAAGCTCAGACCCTATCATATGATTATTTTCGCAAAAGACCTTGTGGGACTTAAAAATCTCTATAAGCTGATATCCGCAAGCTATCTTGACTACTACCGCCGCTTCCCGAGAATGCCGAAGTCGGTTATAGAACAGCACCGAGAGGGACTTATTATCGGCTCCGCCTGCGAGGCAGGAGAGCTTTACCGCGCTATCCTCGACGGCAGAAGCGAGCAGGATATTGAGGAGATAGCCTCCTTCTACGATTACCTTGAAATTCAGCCCGTCTGCAACAACCGCTTCCTTATAGAGGAGGGAAAGCTTGCAAACGACGAGGCAATAAAGGACATAAACCGCAAAATTTACGCCTTGGGTAAAAAGCTTGGAAAGCCCGTCTGTGCCACCTGCGACGCCCACTTCTTAAATAAAGAGGACGAGATTTACCGCCGCATACTTCTGGCAGGAATGAAGTTCTCCGATGCGGATAAGGAGATGCCTATCTACCTTCGCACAACCGACGAGATGCTGGAGGAGTTCTCCTACCTCGGTGAGGAAATCGCCCGCGAGGTAGTTATAGAAAACCCCAACAAAATCGCCGATATGTGCGAGAAAATCCGTCCCATACCCGAGGGCAAGTACGAGCCCTCCCTTCCGGGAGCTAACGAGGAGCTGACAGAGGCCTGCTGGAGAAGAGCGAGGGATTGGTTCGGCGACCCTCTGCCCGAGCTTGTTGAGAAGCGCCTTTCAAAGGAGCTTGACTCCATAATCAAAAACGGCTTTGCCGTACTCTATATGATTGCCGTTAAGCTGGTTGCATACTCCGAGAGCCTCGGCTACCAGGTAGGCTCCCGTGGCTCCGTCGGCTCGTCCTTCGTTGCCACGATGTCGGGCATATCCGAGGTTAACCCCCTGCCGCCCCATTACAGATGCCCGAAGTGCAAGTACAGCGAATTCTTCACCGACGGCTCCGTGGGCTCGGGCTTCGACCTTCCCGATAAGAAGTGCCCGAGGTGCGGCGAGATGCTTTACCAGGACGGCCACGATATCCCCTTCGAGACCTTCCTTGGCTTCTACGGAGATAAGTCCCCCGATATCGACCTCAACTTCTCGGGCGACGTCCAGGGTATGGTACATAAGT
>JAFUPM010000042.1 GCA_017481225.1 Clostridia bacterium | reverse complement strand
TGGTTCGCGCACGGGCACGAGCTGGATACGGAGCATCTGAAAAAGGAGCTTGGGGATATCGCGTGGTATCTTGCTGAGGCGGCGTAT
Source organism: Clostridia bacterium (assembly GCA_017481225.1). Taxonomy (GTDB): domain Bacteria; phylum Bacillota; class Clostridia; order Oscillospirales; family CAG-272; genus UBA1740. The sequence goes on along the minus strand of JAFUPM010000042.1, from coordinate 12,732 downwards.
GCTCTCGATATGAAGCTCGGGGATATTCTAGAGGCTAATATTGAGAAGCTGAAGAAAAGATACCCCGAGGGGTTCGATAAAGAGAGGTCTGTTAACAGGGGCGATGACGACACTTAAGCTCTGACGTGCTTTGATTTATGGCTCGGTTGGCTTAGAGAGACGCACTGCCAGACCTGTTTTGAAAGAGTTGTTTTAAAAAAGGAAAATATCGGATTTCTGAAGATATTATGAGGCAGTTATGACATTTAAACTATTTATTCAGGCTATATTAAAATTCATACTCGGAGTATTGCTTGTAGGCGCGCTGATATTTCTGCCTGCAGGTACGCTTGATTACGTCGGCGGCTTGCTGCTTATGGGAATACTGTTCGTGCCTATGTTTATAGCCGGGATTGTGATGATGATAAAGAGCCCGATGCTACTGGCAAAGAGGCTGGACGTTAAGGAAAAGCGAGGCGCGCAGAGTACGGTGGTGAAGCTATCCGGGCTTATGTTTATTCTCGGATTTATCCTGGCAGGGCTTGGTGTTCGCTTCGGTTGGTTTACCCTGCCCTTCGGTGTTTCTATAGGTGCAGCTGTCGTATTTATTATAGCTTATATACTTTACGCCGAGGTGCTGAGGGAAAACGAGTACCTTAGCAGAACTATTGAGGTGCAGGAAAATCAGAGGGTTATTGATACGGGGCTGTACGGCGTTGTAAGACACCCTATGTATTTTGCGACTTTACTCCTGTTTCTGTCTATGCCCTTGGTGCTTGGGTCTGTTTATTCGTTTATAATTTTCCTGGCTTATCCCTTTATTATTGCAGGAAGAATTCTTGACGAGGAGAAGCTGCTCTGCAAAGAGCTTGCAGGATACGAGGAGTATACAAAGAGAGTAAAGTACAGACTGATACCGTTTATTTGGTGAGTCGCAGGGCGATTTGCGGAACGCAAAACCGTGAATTTGGAAAAACTATTATATACGCACATAGGAAGCCGCAACTAAAGTTTACATTTTTACCTACTGCGAGTTGATATATCCCCGTATCAACCGACGGTTTGTAGACTTTCTTCGGCTTATCTGTTATACTGATGACGGAAAGGAGGTATGCTTGTGAATCAAGTTAAAATTGGAAGCTTTATTGCTGAGCGCAGAAGAGCGAGAGGACTTACTCAAATGCAGCTTGGCGAAATGCTGGGAATAACCGACAGAGCGATATCCAAGTGGGAATGCGGAAGGGCTATGCCCGACTCTCAGCTTATGCTGGAGCTGTGCGATATTCTCGGCATCAGTGTAACAGACTTATTAAACGGGGAGGTTGTAACAATGGAAAAATTCAATGAAAAATCAGAGCAGAATTTAATTGATTTGATTAAGCAAAAGGAAGACGCCGACAAGCAAATGCTTATGCTCGAGATAGTTATAGGCGTTTTATCTAGTGTCATACTATTCTCTATGGTATTCGTGGCAGCCTTTTTGCCTATGAAGGATTGGGTGAGAATAGTGCTTATCGTGGGCGGCTTTATTCCTTTTATTATAGGAATAGGCTTTGCTGTAAGGATTGAGCAGACGGCAGGATACTACGAGTGCCAAGCCTGCTCTCATAGGTACGTTCCGAGCTTCAAGAGCGTTTTATTCGCTATGCATACGGGTCGCACAAGGTATATGAAATGCCCTAAGTGCGGAAAACGAACCTGGCAGAAAAAGGTTATTTCCAAGGATTAAACGAGGAATTAAGTAAAAAATTTAGCCAAGTGATTAAGCAAAGGATTAAGCTCTCAGCTTAATTGACTAAAATTTCGGTCTGAACATTGACGTCCCACAGTCGGAAAGGCTCGGCTGTGGGATTTTCCTTTAGTGCCCACGCAACTTTTACGAAAATTTTTAGCAACTTTTTATATTTACTTTTACCTCCGTGGGTGGTATACTGTATTTGTAATGATATATTAGCTTTACGGTTTCGCGGCTTTCGGTGAGTTCATTTGCAGAAAAAGCAGCTTCTGCCGCGCGAAAACGGATAATTTGTTTTAGAAAGGGTGACGTTATGCTACATACCTATTCTGTTACTCCTATGGGAGAGGACCACTTCGAGGAGAGGGTCGCCGACCTTGTTTACCAGGTTAAGGCAGGGATAACTACGGTGCCTTTGCTTATGATGATATTACATCCCGAGGGAAACCCCGTATGGGATAAGGCGACGCCTATGTGCGAGCTGTTTGGAAGGTACAGAGATGCCCTTGCACCCTACGGTATACGGGCGGGAATTCTCGTTCAGGCATCTATCGGTCACGGCTACGTAAAGGAGCCCGACCCATTCCAAAGCTATACCGATTTAAATTGTGGCGTGGAAAGGTTCGTTTGCTGCCCTGAGGACGATAGATTTATAGAGTATTTCAGCGGCGTTATGCGCAAGCTTGCGGCAGAGCATCCTGCGGCAATAATGCTTGACGACGACTTCCGACTTATGAACCGCCCCGGGCGCGGCTGCGCCTGCCCTCTGCATCTTGATGCCCTGTACCGCAAGTGCGGCGTAAGGTTTACAAGAGAGGAGCTGTGGGAGCATATTTCAACTCACCCGCAGGACGACCCGATAACCGAAGCCTTCCGAGAGACGCAGAGAAATTCGCTTATAAAGGCGGCGACGGCTTTCAGAGAGGCTATTGACGAGGTGGACCCAAGTATTCAGGGTATAAACTGTACCAGCGGTCATATATGCGAGTCGGTTTCGTACACAAACAAGATATTCGCCGGCAAGGGTAACCCGACTATCGTAAGAATTCCTAACGGAATATACGCGCCTACGGGTATACGCGATTTAAGCGAGGCGTTCCGCCAGGCGGCAATCTGCGGCTCAAAGCTTAAGGGAAGCGGTATTGACAGAGTGCTTGCCGAGACGGACACGATTCCCTTCAACAGATATTCAAAATCCGCAAGATTTCTGCATACGCACTACGTAGGGTCGCTTCTTGCAGGTCTTAAGGGCGCGAAGCATTGGCTTGTAAGGACCTCCTCCTACGAGCCGCGCTCCGCCGTAGAATATAAAGGAATACTTGCAAAGCACCGCGGAATGTACGAGAGTGTTGCGGCTTTAGCAGACGAGATACGGTTTGTGGGTGTGAACTCTCTGTTCCTTGAGCAAGAGAGGTTTGCCTTTGACCGCGAGAGATTTAACAGGTTCCACGAGGAGCATTGGGTAAATCTGAATATTCACAGAATGGGACTTCCCTTCTATTTCAGCGACGAGCCTCGAGGCGCCACCTTCCTTGAGGAGGCGATGATACCCGATATGAGCGACGAGGTAATAATGGATACCTTCTCCCGTGCATCAGTCTTTGTTGACGGGGGCGCGGCTATGGCGCTGTGCGAGAGAGGGTTCGGCGAGCTGCTTGGAGTTAAGGTCAGCCCGTGGAATCTCGGAAGGCTTTCGGGCGAGTGCTTTGACAGAGATGGCGTCTACGCCTGCACTCAGCAAAAGGACGCGAAGAGAGTGGATATTCAAAGCGAGGCTGTTACGGTTAAGTCCTACAACTTCAGAAAAGAGGGCTCTGGAAGAGAGCTTATAGCTCCTGCTGTGACCGTCTATGACCGCGGTGAAGGCAAGCTCAGCGTTGTGTTCTGCGGCTCTCCTAACGCAAAGCCGACTTATACCAAGGGCTTTGCCTTCCTCAATGAGTCGAGAAAGGAACAGCTCGTGGAGCTTCTTCGGAGCGCTGATTCCCTGCCCGTCTACGTCCACGGCGACAGCGAAATGATGATACAGGCAGGATACCTTGGTAACGGTGACTTGTTGGTATTTGCGACGGAGCTGTGTATTGACCCGCAGGACAGCCTGCAGCTGTACCTTAAGGATAAGCCTACTGCTATGGAGCTTATGACTCCCGAGGGAGAGTTCGTTGCCGTTGAATACGAGGAGCTTGGCGACGACTTGTATGACGTAAAGGTAAGAGTAGAGCCGCTGTATCCTCTGTTTATTAGAATAAAGCAATAAAAAATAAGGAGCTGCCTTTTGGGTAGCTCCTTCTTAAGATGCGTAAGCATCTCGGGCAGAAATGCACACTTGTGCGCCTGTCGGTACTATTATATTCCATTTTATTAAAAAAGTCAACCCCCTGCTTCGGAGAGCTCGCAGTAAAGCTGCGAGCTTTCTCTATACCCAAAGCAGCTTCAAACGAAGTATATTTTTGTTTAGTTGAACCTTACGGCGAGGGTGAACAAAAGCCGACCTTTATCTCAGGAATTTGAATACGGGGGCGGTTCTGTCGAGCGTTGCCTCGGGGTCATAGACGAACTGCTCGCCTGCGGCTATTGCTTCTTCGACCTTGCAAAGAAGCTCCCAGAGATACTCGAGGTTTACAGTCATCATACGGAGAGTCTGGTGCCTTATGGACTCAAGACGGGAGTTCTCTATACGGAGCATTTGCGCCTTGCGGGCCCTTATAAGCTTCTTCACAAGCTCGAGAATTTCGCCGTTTTGGAGCTTGCCCGTGGGGGAGTCCTTGTAGATGCGATAAAGGGTAAGCATCTCCTCGGAATAGGACATCTGCTCGGCAACGGTGGTGATGACGTTCTCGTTTACGTGGGAGGGGGTTGCCTTATCGCTTGAAAAGAACTCGTATGCCTTGGTTGCTCTGGCGTTAAGCTCGGTAAGATAGCCTACGTATCTTTCAGGGTTGGAGTCGAGCTTAGCCATTATCTCGGCTATATGGTTTCTCGGATAGTCGAGACCCGCCTTCTTGTAGGAAAAGCCGTACTGGGCAAACTCGGAATTTGCCGGAGGCTTCTCCTTATAGTTGTAGGGGTGGAGTCTGTGGCGAATGTGCATCCAGGAGTCAAGCGCGTCCTTTGTGTTGTCGGGATAATTTTTCTCAAAATACTTCTCGGCAAAGGCAATAGGCGCTTCCTCAACGCCGGGAATATCCGCCCAGCAGGACTCGGAAAGGAAGGCGTAGTTATAGTCAAGGCAGGGCTCGTAGGTTGAGTATGATATCATTCCGTCAAATCCAAGCTCCTCTGCCTTCTTCGCGCACTCGGAGATGTTAAGGGTATTGTCAGACCAGCCCTGCCAATGCCAATAGCCCGACATAGGTCTGATAATAGATTTTTCAAAGCACTTATTAATCTTATGGGCAAGTCCGCGGAAGAAATCGTCTCTTGCGCCGTAGTTCCACCAATCCATAACAATAATATCGTAGACGCCTGCGTCCTTGAAGCGCTTTGCAAGCTTCTCGTCAAGGTTGTCGAATATGTAGAGGAACATATCGTTGTAGACGTAGACCTCCTTCATACCGCGAGCCTTAAGATACTTAAGAAGGCGAATTGCGTGGTCGATGAAGATATCCTGCTTTTCCCTCGCCCGGCAGAGGGGACATTTACAGAAGGCGGAATCCGTAACCTCGTCAAGTCCTACGGCAAATGAGGTAATACCGTTTGGAAGAAGGTACCTATCTATTATCTCGTCGTAGAGGGTGAAGATAGTTTCGTAGGTTTTCTCCTCACTTGTGCAAAGTCCGCTGTTAGTGGGGGCTCCGTTTTCGTCTTTTGCGGAAATTTCGGGGTAAATCGTAGGCAGAAGTGTGTTATGCCCAAGGCTGTTAAAGAGTGGGAACACCTCTACGTTCTTCTTTTTGCCGTAGGAGATAACCTCACCGAAGAAGTCCTTCGAGTATATTTCGGGCTGAGCTTCGGGGATATTTACCCAACCGCCTCTTTTGGGTGAATAGTACTTTCTGGTCTTGGGGTCGTTGAAATCGGGTGCAGACTTGAAGGGGATATACTGCTGCCAGGTAGGCTTTCCGTCATACTGCATTGACCAGCAGCCGTAAACGGCAACCTCCATTTTGTTAAGCTTAAGGGTGGCAAAATCGTCTACTGCGGACTTCCAATCCTCAAGGGTCATAAAATCGTTATAGCGGCTTTCTACAAGAACTCCGCGCTTTGTGAACTTGGGATAATCAACTATTTCGCATACGGGAAGATATACGCCGTTGCCTCTCAGCTCAAGAAGATTTATAAGAGTTACTGCGGCGTAGTAGGAGCCTTTGTCTGTTGCCGAGACGAGGGAGGCGCCCTTCTCTGTTATGCTTATGGCGTAGGCTTCGGCGCCCTTGCCTGCGTATCTTGAATCTCTCGGCTTTATCTCAAGGGTAATTTTGAATTTGCCCTCGAAGGGAGGAAGGATTGCGCACTTTTCGTTAAAGGACACGGTGAGATATTCAAGGGCTGATTCAAGGATATCAGACTCGCCTTTAGCCTTTACGGAGAAGCCGCAGCCTGCTAAGGTGGCTATCTTTACGTATTTTCCGCTGTCAGTAATTTCACGAGGGGTGGGAAAAAACTTGTTCATTACTTATTTCCTTTCTTTCTACTGCGTTTTTTGGCGCTGAGGATATTTTTCAGGGTTGTTTATTAGTCTTTAGATTTTTCTACGGCAATCGTAGACTACTCTGCCGGAGGCTTCCCATACGCCGCGCTCGGTTTTCTCCGAGGGGGTCTCGTCGTAGTGGGGCGCGTACTTGATTTCAAGCGCGGAGTCGGTATCTGCGTTTACTACGCCGCGGCGGATACGCACGTTTCTGTACTTCTCATCAAGAAGCGCAAAGGCTCCGACGCCCGACATATTAACGTTCGTAACGTAGAGGTTATTTACGTAATCTCCACGGCGCATTACGCTGAAGTCAATGAGCTTGGAGTCTTCCTCGCTGCTTGGACGGAAATAGACGTTCTCGAGGGTGACGTTCTCTATTTTAACGCCCGACTTCGCGCTTGCCCAGCCGTCGGGGGTGGTGGCGAGAACCGACTTACATTCGCCGCCTGCAAAGATACCCGAGAAGTGAGAGTCGCGGAGTGTCGCTTGGGTATAAATAGCCCTTGCGGAGTAGCTCGCGTGAATATTTCTGACGGATATATTGTAGGTTTCGCCAATCTCGCTTGGGCGAATTGCCGCATAGGAGTTATTGCCGATGGTTATAAGAGCGTAGCGCTCGAAGCAGTCGTTTGCGGCGGGGCGGATTTGCTCGGTGTCGCGTATATCCTCTATGGTGATATTGTAGATTTTCGCGCCGTTGTGGTTACGGAGCGCAACGAGGGGGTGGCGGATTGCGGCGCCGCTGACGTTTCTGATTGTTACGTCGTGGATATCCCAGCTTGCGCCCTCAACGTTGGTGGGATAGTCGATATTGAAGCCGACCTTTCTGTCGGTATCTATGGCGGAGAGGGCTATCATATCGTCGCCCGTCTGACCGTAGATATTCTCGATTATGATATCGTGGCAACCGTTGCGGAGGTTGATGCCGTCCTGGTTGTGCCTATCCTGGCAGGTGCTGAAGAACACGTCGCGGATAACGCCCTTCGAGCAGAACTGGAAGCGCATACCCCAATACCTCTGGTTGGTGATGCTGATATTCTCTACTCTGAAGCCCTCGACGTTGATAAAGAATATGGGGGTGTTAAGCCTTACGGGAACGCCCCATTCCTTCTGGGTATTCTCGCCAAGGCCTGTGGGGTTGCCGCCGTCGAGGGTTGCCGTACCCTCGCCCTTTATTGTTATATTGTGCATTCTCTCCTCTAGCTTCGAGGCTCTCTCGGTAAAGAGATTGTCGCTGCAGAAGAAGCCTGCGGTGACGCCGTCCGCCATTTGCATAAAGCAGTTATCAAGTATTACGCACATATCCGAGGGGAGACGGACCGTCTCGGTGATTATCCATTTCGGCTCGCCCGTTCGGTTGTTCATACGGGGGATTACTACCTTGTTTATTCCCTGCTCTCTCGCAAGGCTTACGGCAGCCTGTATGGAATGGCTGTCAGAGTCGCGCTGTGTATCGTTGGGTGTGATAAATAAGGTGGTCATTTCTTTTCCTTTCAAAAAAACAATAATTTACAGAAAAACAGAATTTATTATTGACTTTAGTATACAATTATTTTATAATAAAAACAAGGGCGATTTTTCAAAAGTTTGGGGGCGAATTTTATGTATTACTCAAAAAATACGTCGGAATATATAACGGTTGTTACCAAGCAGCACACCTCTGACGTTCTGCCGCATATACACGATAACATTCTCGGCGGATATGACTTCGAGTTTGTGTACGTGATTGACGGAGAGGCTGTACATATAGTTGAGGGTGAGCGATACAAGGTGAAGTCGGGGGACTACTTTTTCCTTGACACGGGACTAAGCCACGGCTATGAGATAGAGTGCGGACAGTCGCTGACAATAGTAAATCTGATATTCGATTACCGCGCTATAGATATTACGAAGAGCCGACTTGAGAGCCTCGGGGAGCTTGCCTGCCACTACGGCGTGAATAAGGATATGAATAATACTGCGAAAAGATACGACTACGTTTTTCACGATAAGGACGGGTCGATATTTGAGCATTTCGAGATGATAGCCAAGGAGCTTAAAGACAGACTCCCCGGATACCACGAGATGATAAAAAGCCGTCTGGCAGAGCTTATGCTGACGGGATTCAGGGCGTATTTTAACAAGGACGTGCAGAAAAGCTACTCCGCGCCAATTAGCTTTATACTAAATTATCTAAGCAGCGGATATATGAACGATACGACCCTCTCGGACCTTGCGTCTGAGTTAAAAATGAGCGTGCCGTATCTTTCAAGCAAATTCAAGGAGGAGGTCGGTATGACCTTCACCGATTATCTCCACGACAGAAGAATCAGCGAAAGCTGCAAGCTGATACTTAACAGCGACGAGTCTATTGAGACCGTGGCGGAGTACGTTGGGTACTCGGATTCAAAGAAATTTCGAGAAAGATTTAAAAGCAAAATGGGAATTTCCCCAAGGGAGTACAGAAGGCAAATGAGGCTGTAAAAAAGTGAGGCTTGTTAAGCTATAAAAAGAGCGAAGATATTCTCGCGGGAGTATCTTCGCTCTTTTACGTGTGGGTTGGCTGATTTCTTTTTTGTATATCACGGGATTATTTGTTGTTCAATATTTTACATAACTTATTGACAAATAGATATAAAAATGGTAGAATACTTGTTGTGAAATCTCTACCCGTGGCACAGCTGGATAGCGCGTCAGACTCCGACTTTGAAGGTGAGCGAGCAAAAACGGTTAATAATCGTTTTTGCGAAGCGAAGTCCCCAAAGCAAGGAAGCGGCAGAGCCGAGTGTACCGAGGCGATAGGCGATGACTATGCGACGGGACGGGACGAAGGTTCGTCTTGTGTCTTTTTCGTTACTTTTACTTTTTCTTACTGTCACTTTTATTATTTCTGTTAATCTCTACCCGTGGCACAGCTGGATAGCGCGTCAGACTCCGACTCTGAAGGTCGAAGGTTCGAATCCTTTCGGGTAGGCCAAAAATTCGGCAAGTTTCGACTTGTCGAATTTTTTATCCATTGCGAAAGTAATGGTATATCATCACGCTTTAGCGTGTATTTCATCCACCTTGCCGAGTATATCTCGACAAGGCGAGTATCTCATCAGCCGCAGGCTGCATCACTTTCGCAATGATGATATGCCACTCTTTGAGTGGATGATATACAATGCTCCGCATTGATGATATACACGGCTTTGCCGTGATTAAGAATAGAGAGGTTCAAATCCATCGGTTAAAAAGGGAATATATCTTTTTTGTCCGCCCTTCACAAAATTCGACCTTGCGCGAGGTACGAGCGCTGATAATTTGTGATATCGTTTATGTATTGCTAATTTATTTGCTGCTTTATTTACTGCTTTATTTTAGCAGTTAATCTTGACATTACCAAAGATATGTTGTATAATAAGCGAAAAGTCATCTTAGGAGGGCGCATGGAAAAAATAGATATCAGACCGATAATCAAGGCGGCGCATGAGACGGTTAAGTCACATGAGCTTTGCGACGGTGCGTTTTGTCGGTGGCTTTGGCAGAATGAGGCCGGCACAAGGAAGCTTGGAAAGAACGAGTACGGCTGTGCCGATGCTATAAATATACTTTACACAATAGGAGAGTTCGGGTGCAACGAGGAGACGCGCAGGGCGAGAATTGAGGCGCTGCGGTCTATGCAGGACCCTAAGACAGGTATGTTTAGTGAGTCTACTCATCACACTATACATACGACGGCGCACTGTCTTGCGGCGCTGGAGCTATTTGATGCCCTGCCCCTCTATCCCGTGCGCGGTTTACATCAGTATATGGACAGAGAGAGTCTGTTCGCTTTCCTCGACGGGCTGGATTGGTGCGAGCCCTGGTCGCAATCCCATAGAGGCGCAGGTATTTACGCCGCGCTTGCGAATGCAGGTGAGATGACAGAGGAGTTCCACAATAATTATTTCGAGTGGATGTGGGAGAACGCAGACCCTGTGACCGGCTTTTGGAAAAAAGGATACGCGGAGTATGCGCCCTACGTGGGTGTACAACACCCGAACGGAAAAGATAATCCCGGCGGAGCTTATACTTATATGGCAGGCGGTTTCCATTATCTATTTAACCACGAGTATGCAAAGATGCCTCTAAGGTACCCCGATAAGGTTATCGATACCTGCATTAGAATGTATGAGGAGTGCGGTGTGTGCGATAGCTTCTATAAGTACCCCGGTTTTATTGAGGTGGACTTCATATACTGTATGAACCGCGCGTCAAGACAAACGCCTCACAGATACAGAGAGGTCAAAGAAATTCTCTACGAGGTAGCCAAAAGACACGTTGGATATATTTCCGCTTTGGACTTTGGACGTGACGAGAGGTTTAACGATTTGCATATGCTGTTCGGCTGTTTGTGCGGTATGGCGGAGCTGCAGGCGGCGTTGCCCGGTGTTATAGTCAGCGAAAAGCCGTTGAGGCTGGTGCTTGACAGAAGGCCGTTTATTTGATTTTCATAAATTAAAGGAAATAATTTTTGAGGGTAGCTCAAGTTTTTTGGACTTGAGTTACCCTCATTTTCTATATTTATGGAGCGAAGTACTTGCACTCGGCGATAGCTTGGTCGAAGAGGCGTTTAATCTCCATTTCTTCGTCGGTTGGGTCGCTATTGAACATCAAGCAGGAGACTATAAGACTGCCAACTTCCTCGCGAGCCTTGGCGGAGCCGTCGAAGGCGGGGGAGATAAAGTAGCTGTCAGACGACGTAAGTCCAACCAACATAGAAAGCGCATTTATATAGTCACCGCCGTCGGCTCTGGAAATGAAGTCGTAATAAATCTCGTTGTTCAGAACAGATTCGATAACCGGCATATAACCCGTTTGCATGGAGAACTCAGCCTGGAAATCAAGGTCGGTTGTAAGGAACTTGACGAAGAGCCAGGAGGCAAGCATTTCCTCTTCACTTCCCTCGAAGATGCAGAGGGAGGGACCCTGGGAGACAGCCTTGGGGTTGCTAAGGTCCGCTTGAGGTATGGGAGCAATTCCAACCTCAAAGAGGTAGTTGCCGTTTTCGTCCATTGAGGGGAGATGATGGCGAGCGCCCGCAGAGGAGCCTATAGTCATATAGGATTTAACTTCACTCTCAGAGATGAAAAGCGAAGAGGTGTAGGCGCCGTAAATATTCTGGGTGGTGATGTAACCCTTCTGATACCAGCTTCTGAGTACAGCCGCAAGCTCGCGGTGAGCGTCTGTGTTAAAGAGATACTTTTCGCCCGTGGCACTGGTATAAGGAAGCCCAAACTGCTCGCAAAGAGTGATAAAGAGGTTAGCCTCGTTGTCATAGCCAAGGGGGATAGAGTTGGGGGCTATTTCCTTAATGCGCTTCATTACCTGCTCCATTTCCGCCCAGGTGGTGGGAACGGAGAGTCCGTTGGCTTCAAAGAAGGTTTTGTTGTAGTAAAGAACCTCGGTGGATTTGGAGAAAGGCATAGTGTACATCTTCCCGTCGCCAAAAGTAGCGCCCTCGGCATAGAAGGAGGCAATAAAATCGTTCAGCTGCGCATCGGTAAGTCCTACAACCTCGGTTGTGCCGTCGGCACGTTCAACCGTGACGGTGCTTGCAATATAGCCGTCAAGAGTTTTTACAGCGCCTGCGCGATTGTAAAGCGCAACGTGGTCACCGTAGCAGTAGGCGATGTTAGGCTGCGCGCCTGAGGGAATTTCGGAAAGAATCTGGTCGCGGACGTCATTGTAGCCGCCAATCTGCTCGTGAACTACGGTAATATTTGGGTAGAGCATATTAAAGCGTTCTATGGCGCTGTCTAAAACGATCTGCGAGGTCATGCCCATAGTGTGGTAGAAGGTGATGGTAACGTTACCGTCGGGCACTTCGGGCTCGTCGGGCACTTCGGGCTTGTCGGGCACTTCGGGCTTGTCGGGGATAATGGGGGTATCGGAGCCGCCCTCGTCATCGACGGTGCCTGCTTTGACGTTGGTTTTCTCACCGTTTATGACCCAATAACCGTCGGGGCTGATGTCTATGTAGGGGCTTTTGTAGCTATCGTCTACTACCTTGCCGAGGGACTCCCAGCTTGAGCCGTAATCGTATGAGACGTAGAGCGTTCCGTCAACGAGCTTCAGCTGAGGGGTAATTCCGTCCTGAGCTACTGCCCTGTAGCCTGTGTCCATATTGCCTATCCACCAATTGCCGTTGTAGCCTATGGCGGGAGTTATACCGTCGGCGCCTGCGGCTCCCTTAACGGAGTCAAGCCAAGCCTCGTAGGAAAGGGGTGCTTCGTCCTTATCCTTGGTATATTCGACGTATGCGGCATATACGACCTTGAGCTTCTCGTCAAGGGAGTCGGCGCCTTCCCGGTTGCCGCCTTCGTCTTCGACGCCAAGGTCGGGCGTACCGGGGACGGTGCAGGATGCAAGGAGGCAGACGAGA
>JAFUPM010000041.1 GCA_017481225.1 Clostridia bacterium | reverse complement strand
CCGAGGACCTCGCAGGTCCTGCAGTATTCCTTGCATCGAAGGCTTCCGACTTTGTTAACGGACAGATACTGTACGTTGACGGCGGTATTCAGGCATACTTCGGCAAGCAGCCTTCCTGATTTTAGGGGACCTTTTCCCGGTTTTTAGGGGACCTTTTCCGCGCTAACAGTCGATATCGGGGCTCGGCGTGTAGATAGCTACGCCTATCTCCCCGATATCACCTGTTATCATCGAAAAATCTCTCCCTAAAAACAGCTAATTGTGTAGAAAAAGTGTCGGGAAATATTCCGACATCAAAATATCTTTTTAAAAACGACTGAAGTGTAGGGAAGGGAATGCGTGAAAAGGAATGCTATTTCTGCACCGAAAACTCCCTAAAAACGGCTAATTGTGTGAAAAAGTGTCGGAAAATATTACGACATTGGAAATCTCTCACTAAAGATAGCAGAAAATGTTGGGATTTTTTCCTAAGATAGGCAATCTGAATTATAAAAAGAAAAAGCGATAAGGATTAAAAAATGAAAACCTACAAGCAAATAGTAGAAGAAAATAAGGCGTGGCTGGAGGAGACCTTTGCGAAAATCGACAAAAAGCTCTCCGCGGTTACTCTGCGCTCTCGCGACAAGCTTGTTGACGGAGTCGGACCCGACGGGGTGACCCACAAGTCTACTCCCCCTCGTAATTGGACCAGCGGATTTTGGGGCGGTATGAACGTTCTGATGTACGAGCATACAGGGAACGAGGACTATCTCCTCACCGCAAAGAGAAGCGAGGAGCTTCTTGACGCGGCTCTCGGCGACTTCGAAGGACTTTATCACGACGTCGGATTTATGTGGCATATTCTCTCGGGTGCGCTTTACCGCATCACGGGTGACGAGAAGTCGAAAAACAGAAACCTCTTCGCAGCGGCATCTCTTATGTCGAGATTTGTCCTCGGCGGTAACTTCATTCGCGCTTGGAACACCGCAAGACCCGAGGGCGAGGTGGCGAATTGGACAATTATCGACTGTATGATGAATTTGCCCATTCTTTATTGGGCAAGCGACCTTATCGGTGACGATAGATTTAAGAGGGTAGCTATGGCGCACGCGGACAACGCAATTCGCTGCCATATCAGAGCCGACGGCTCCGTTGCTCACATCGTAGAGCACGACAGAGAGACGGGCGACGTTTATAAGTTCATCGCCAAAAATCAGGGACTTAACGCCGACTCCTCCTGGTCTCGCGGACAGTCCTGGGCGCTCTACGGCTTCGTCCTCTCCTATATTCATACGGGCGAGAAACGTTACCTCGATGCATCGAAGCGCGTAGCTAATTACTTTATTGCCAACGTTTGCGACGATTGGCTTCCCAGAGTTGATTTCCGCGCTCCTGCCGAGCCCGTCTACTACGACAGCACTGCAGGAATGTGCGCAGCCTGCGGACTTATAGAGCTTGCTAAAAACCTTCCCGAGGACGAGGGCGGCTACTATGCCAACGCGGCAATTAACCTTCTCCGCGCTCTTTCCGAGAAGTTCGGCGACTTCAATCCCGACACCGACGTTATGATTAGCCACGGTACGGTAAGATATCCTATTCCGGGCGTTATTGCATACGAGAAGGCGGGCGTCCATATTCCGATAATCTATGGCGAGTACTACTTCGTTGAGGCAGTGCTTAAGCTCTTAGGCTCCGAGTTTAACCCTTGGATGTCGAAGAAAAAGTAAATAAAAACGCGACTTCGAATTTAGTGATTTCAAGATGATCGTAACAAAAAGTGCGCTATATGCAAACTATTATTTGCATATAGCGCACTTTTAGTTGTTTTTTGAATTTTATAAAAATCAAATAAGGTCAAGGCTTAGAAATGCTCAAAAACTCCGTTGCGCTTTTTCGGGAATGCGGCAATAAAGCTATCCACGTTTTTATTGACGGTAACGCCCCCAAGATAGGGAAGTGTGGCTTCGCTCAAAAGGTCGTAGCCGTATGCAAGCCTTGCAAGAGCCTTTGCGGATAGGGTAACGTCGGTCTCCACGCTCTCGGGAAGAGCCGAAACTCGGCTGTCACCGCCGCCCCACTCAAGAAGATATGCGCCCTTGACGCCAAGCTCGCCGTCTGCAACCTTGATCGAGAGCGCGCCATCCGCCTTTGGCAAAGACATTGCTCGAAGAAGCAAGCTTGTGTTTATGACCTTTGCTTGAATATCGGGAAGTATTTTATATTTTGTGTGAGTGTAGTTGCGTAAAAGCAGATCTACCTCGGGAGTCATAGCGAGGTTTAAAAACTCAACGTCCTCAAGCTCGCCCTCATACATTCTTATAAAGGAAAGAAGCTCGGAAAGTGCCGCGGGCGTTGTGTAAACTAGCTCGCGCACAAGGAGTTTTCCTTCCTCAAAATGATTTGTGTGAAGGACTTTTTCCGTGTTGAAGATTATATATCCCTCGGGGATGTTGCCGTTGTAGTAAATATATATCAATGCGTCCTTGTATCTTGTGAATTGCTCGGGCATTTTTCTCTCAAAGAGAAGATTTCTGCCCTTTATAAATTTCTCGTAAATGGGAATAAGATCGGGGAGCTTTTCCTCTGTGCAAGGCACAAGGGAGCATCTTCTCGGCACGAAATCAATATATCTTATAGGGCAGGAAACAATGAGATGATCGGCAACCTTCTCATAGCCGAATTTATTGTAGTATGCGAAAGAAAAGGGATGAAGAATTGCCGCCGAAACACCGCTCTCGTAGGCGAGGGCGTGCGCGTATTCAAACACTTTCCTCACGTTTCCGCCGCGGCGCAGGTGTACGGGAGTTGCAACAGCTCCCGACGTCATCGCTTTTATATAGCCGTCTCCAAAGGCGGTGTTTCTGAAACGGAAAATTCCGCTTGAAAATTTCTCCTCGCCCTCGAATGCGCCGATACAGTTAAATTCCGATACAAGGTCCGAGCCGTGCTCGTATATTTTGATCTCCATTTTGGAAACCTCGTTTCTTAAAGCTTTTATTTTTGGGTCTATTTTAGCCTTTCGGGTCTATTTTAGCATTTTGATCCCGTTTCAACCGAAAGAGCCGAAATTGTCTCGATCAATTTTCGCTAAGATCAAGAAGCATATTGATAAGTCTGCCGTTACAGGATGCATTGGGCGACCAGGGGGAATACCACACGTTACCCTCGTGGTATCTTTCCAGCATATAGTATTCGTCGGATATAGCGAACCTCAGAACGTCGCGCACAATCTCGTGGCATCTATCAAGCTCGCCGTGCTCAAGGAAGTTTTTGAACCAGCCGTACTCCTGGGCGCAAACGTACCAGATAAGGCTGTGTCCCGCCTCGTCAACTATGGAAAGAAGGTTGCCGGGGATTGAGGGGTCCTTATCGGGCATCTTGTTGTAGAGACCGCCCCTCATAAGTCCGCGCTCCGAGTAGTACTTAATAATTCTGTTGTAATCCTCGGGAGGAAGGCGAAGCGAGTCCATAAGGAAGCCCATAGAGGGACTGAAGTGGTACCTTTTCGTAACCTCTTCGTTGTCGCCTGCGGGAGTGTAGGGAACGTACAGCTCCTCCCCGTCGCCCTGCATTGCCTTTAGATTATCCCACGCGCCCTGAATTACTCCGCGATACTCCTCGACCTCACGCCTTATTTCCTCGGCTCTTGGGTCACCGTACTTCTCCGCAGCCTTCGCCAGCTCGTCAAGTCCCATAACGTTGTTACAGTCCGTGGAGAGCCAAGCCTGGAAAACAAGGGGGTCGTCGCAGGCGGACATAGGAGGGAACAGTCCGTCCACACAGAGATAATTGCCGTCAAGCCTGTTTGACTCCGAGGCGGCAACCGCACCGTCATAATTTGCCTTTTGTCTTGTCTCTCTCATCCACTCGAAGGAGCCGAGAGCCGCGTCGCGGTACCTTTCGTAGTAATTCTTGCCGCGCACCTGGGCGTACTCACCGAAGCTGCGAAGAACCGTACCCGTTGCCATAGCCCAGTGAATACCGAGAGGAACCATCTCTCCCGACTTCTCGCGGAACTTCGTAAAGTAGAGGTCTATGGTATCCTCGATATAATCGTCGAAATCGCCGATGCGGTTAAGGGCGACAAGCACGGGCATAGCCTCGTAGGTCCAGACTCTTCTCTGGAGTCCGCCCTGCCTTGAATACAGCTCGTCGGTGTCCTTGCCGTAGCAGAAGCATTGGAGCAGCTGAACCGTAAGGTTCTTAATAAGTCTTACCTTTTCTCCGTCTGCGAGAATACTGTCGGGAAGCTTTGTGATTTTCCGAAGCTCACTTTCCCACCCCGAGATATACTCTGCCTTTACTTCCTCGTAGCTAGAGGGGGTATATTCGCCCTTTCCAAAGGTGATATAAACCGTCTTTTCTTCACACGGGTCGAGCCTAATCTCAGCTTCCGCCCATCCGAGAGCTGCGTTCGCCTTGAAGCTTACGTCGCCTGTAACTGCCGCAAATCTATCATTATCACGCCAGATGCCGTCGTAGCTCCAGGTACTGTCAGCACCTTTCCATACCGAAATATCGGGGTTATAGATAGCGTATACGTCGGGCGAGCCAAACACAAGCTTAGCCTCGGCGCCCGTGCGGAGAATAAAACCGAATTTTTCGCACACGGGGTGGCTCTTTTCGTTTTTAAGAGTGATTTTTATGTATACGTTAGGGCGCCTTTCAAAGCGAGATGCGCACTCGATTTTTGCACTCAGCTCACCGAAGCTTGCCGAAAGCGCGTGAGCAGGAATACCGTCCTCGCGGAGAATGTACTCTGCATTTTTGAAGTCTATTCTCTCACAGTCGCCGTGAGTGAACCATATACCCGAGCAGGTCTGCTTCTCGTAGGGCTTGTTTACGGGAGTCTCAATTTCACCGAGTATAACCTTTCCGTCGCGCCAAAGGGTGAGGAGTCTTTCCGCCCTCGGTGGGTGAAGGTATAATCTCGTAGTCTTGAATTTCTGCCACTTTTCCATAGTTGTAGCCGTCCTTTCACGAAAAAGCATTTGGTATAGATAAGCTATTCTGCCTATATTATACAATACCCGAAGGGTTATTGCAATAACAAAATCGTCTTTAATTTCTGTCACTTTCTTCCCGAATGAGAAAATAAGAAAAAATCAATTGACAAACGCCCCAGTATTGTGTACTATATAAATGAAGAAATTTTGGGAGGGAAATATGACTGTAAAATACAACGTAGACAAGCTTTGTCAAATAGTAGAGGATATCCGCACCGTTATGGGTGTGAGCCTTGCCGTCATTAATACGGAATACAGGACAATCTGCTCGGCGAAAAACGACGAGGAGTTCTGTCAGAGGATATGCTCCTCCCCCGAGGGACGCTCAAGATGCGAATGCTCGGATACCGAAATGCTCCGTATGTGCAAGGAGTCGGGGGCGCCCGTGTCGCATATTTGCCACGCAGGACTCCGCGACACAGCCGTCCCCATAATCAAAAACGACGTTATTGCAGGCTACATATTTATAGGAAGGGTCCGTCCTACCGAAGCCCCGGACGGAATTGCGGAGCGCCTTAGCTGGCTCGGGGACAGCGAAGCGGAAATTCTCGAGCGATACCTGGCTCTCCCCTATTTCACAGAAAAGCAGAGACGCGCAATGATAAACCTCGTCTCCAATATAATCTTCGACGGCGCAATTGAAATTGAATATGACGGAGTCCTTGAGCGAGCTGTGGAATATATAGACCGCAACATTTCCTCACCCCTTACCGTAAATATGCTGTGTAAGGAGCTTTTCGTCTCCAAAAACCGTCTGTACGAGGAGTTCAGAACACATCGGAATATTACGGTTAACGACTATATATGGGAAAGGCGGCTAAAGCTGGCGAAGGAGCTGCTCTCCTTCACCGACAAACCCCTCTGCGAGGTAGCCTCTTCCGTCGGCATTGAGAACTACACCTATTTTTGCCGCCTTTTCAAAGAGAAAGTGGGACTTTCGCCTACTGCCTACCGCAAGCTGAATTGCGCCACCGTGGGCGGCGTTGACCTTCGGCACTGAAAACTCACTCACAGGTGACAAAGAGCAGATATTTAAGAAAACTGCCGAAGCAATAGAGAAAAAATACACCTCTAAGCCTCATATATTCGCTAGGGGAAATACCCGAAAAACTCCGCACGGGTGCGGACATACGACAAAAATAAAGCCTCGGAGCAAAACTGCTCCGAGGCTTTTGCAATACAAATACCTAAGCAACTCAAATTACAATACAATTACCTTTGCAACCTAAATTGCAATATAATTATCTATGCAACCCCAATTACAATATAAATTGCCTATGCAATCATTTTCGCCATTATAATTACTGATGTATGTAAACCAGCTTGCCGCCGTTAAGCCTCGACTCCTCTGCCGCAATACCCATAAGGTGGCTCTCCACAGATGCCTCAAGAGAGGTACCCGCTTTTGCCTTGCCCTCAAGCATATTGTAAAGGGAGGAGATAAGTCCCTCGTCACCGCCACCGTGAGCGTGACCGCCCTCAAGAAGGGAAGCTATGCTTATAACCAGGGGCTTCTTGCCAAACTCGCGGAGCGTAACGCCCTCGTCCGTAAGGTCAATAACTCCGTAGGTACCAAAGAAGGTGTATCTTCTGCCGTAGCCCGTAGCGAAGGCTGTCATAGTAAGGGTTGCCTTAACTCCGTTCTCGAAGGTCATCTGTGTCAGCTGATGGTCAACGGCGTTGTTGTCGCAATGGAATACGCATCTGCCGTAAGGACCGTTCTCAATAGCCTCCATAATCTTATCCTCGTTTACAGGTGCCGAAGCTACAACGTTAGTTGGCCACGTATCCTCAGGGCAGCCAAGCTCGTGCCATCTTTCGATATATATTCTCTTCGCGCTGTAAGGACATTCGTCTACAAGCTTACACTCCGTGCATCTCTTTGCCGAGCCCTCGGGCGCGTTCTCGGAGTTGAAGAAGCTAAGCTCGCCAACGCTTGTCACTGACTTGCACTTCGACTTTGCGTAGAACTGCATAAGGTCAAGGTCGTGACAGCACTTTGCGAGTATCATAGGCGTTGACTCGTCGGTGTTTCTCCAGTTGCCTCTTACGTAGCTGTGAGCCTGGTGAGCATATCCCACGGGCTCCGTCGCCTCGATAGCCACAAGTCTGCCAATCTTACCCTCGTCGATAAGCTCCGCCGCCTTAAGATACGCGGGAGCATAACGGAGCACGTGGCACACAAGAGCCTTGCAACCGTACTTTTTCTGCGCCTCAAGCAGAGCGTAGCACTCCTCAATTTTGCTCGTAATAGGCTTCTCAAGCAGCACGTCATATCCAAGTTCGAACGCCTTCGTGCAGTGGCGCACGTGGTCTGCGTCCTGAGTTGTGACAAGCAATAGGTCAGCTCTCCTCTTCTCGAAGAACTCCTCCTCTGTAAGGAATCTTTGAGCCTCAGCAACACCGAACTCGGGACCGAACATATCGAGCCTCTCCTTTTTGATATCGCAGAGAGCTACTATATTAAACTGCTCGGGAAGCTCGTTAATCTTCCTTCCGTAAGCGTTTCCTCCTCTGGAGCCCACGCCAATAATTGCAACTGTATAGAGATTTTTAGACATTTTCCGTCCTGCCTTTCCGACGTTATACCGTCAACCCTATATTAGCACAAACGAAGGTGAGCCGCAATACCAAAACTTATGTATATACTGTCAAAAGTTGTGATTTTTAGGACTTCCGATTACATATCTTAGTAATTCCGTCAGAGGTGAACGCGTATCTCTATGCCCTTGATACTTCTACTGTATATACCTCTTATATGCGCGGTAGAATGTGTTCTCGCTCTTGAAGCCGCACTCCTCGGCAAGTCTGTAAAGCGAGGTGTGGGGCTCAGCCGCGCGAAGCCTCTTTACAGCCGAAATCCGTACCCTGTTTAGGTACTCGCGGAAATTCATATTCAAGGTTTTGTTAAGAACTCTCGACAGATAGGTTTTCTCGTAGCCGAACCTCTCTGCAAGTGTAGAAAGATTTATATCCTCGGCGTAATGCTCACCGATATATTTCATTATTTCAACCGTCACCTCAGCGCTTCTGTCCCGTTCTCTCGCAGTCGGGCGGCAATAGCTCCTGAGCGCGCCGAGCAAAAGGGAAGCAAAGCCCCGCTTCATCTCCTCGTCGGCACCGCTGCACCTGTCGTCACCGCCGAAAATACGGTAGGAAAGCTCGCACAGCTTCGTGATATCCTCAATTCCCCCGTGTGACGGAATAAACGGAGGAAGGGTCTGCTTTTCAAGCCAGTCTACCCCCCGAAGGTAATCGGGGCTGACTATTGCCACGTAAACCAAGGTCCCCTCCACAAGCTCGGTGCTGCCCGAGGTGTGTGGCGTGAAGCCGTCAACGAATGCTATATCTCCTGCCGTAAGCTTCCGTCGCTCTCCGTTTACGTAGACGTAGTATTCACCCCTGACGACGATAAAAATTTCAAGACTGCTGTGGTAGTGCGGCATAAGTCGGTAGCTCATATCGCTGTCCATATACCGCATCAGCCGAAAGTAGCTGCCCGCGTCCGCCGCCTTCTCGTAAAAGGTATTTGCCATTATCTTATCCTGCTCTGGAAGGCTACAGCCTTTCCGATAATTTTTATGGAATTAAGCTCGTCCTTCATATAAACCAAGGGCGCGTATCTCGGATTTTCGGGGGAGAGAATAAGCTTGCCCTCCTCGGGGTAGTAGTATATCCTCTTAAGTGTCGCCTCGTCACCTATGATAACCGCAGCTATATCGCCGTTATCCGCCGAATCCTGGGAGCGAATAAACACGATATCACCGTCGTATATCCTCGCTCCAATCATAGAATCCCCGTGGGCTCTCAGACAGAAATCGGCGTCAACGTCGCTGTCGGCAACACAGAAGCTGCCCGACTCCTCCGACGCATATATAGGCTCACCGCAGGCAATCTCCCCAAGTATGGGAAGCCTCTTTACCGAAATAGGCAGCACTCCCTCGTAGTCCTCGCCCCAACCCATAAGAGCAGAGGGCGTAGTGCCGAGAGCCGTCGCGAGCCTCTCTACCTTCTCGGGTGGAATGTTACTTATAGTGCCGTTTTCGTACCGGTGTATAGTCTGTCTGCTTGTGCCGATACGCCGCGCCAGCTCCTCAAGAGAGAGCTTCCTTTCTTTGCGAAGTGCCTTAAGCTTATTTGAAATCATCTGTGTCACCTCCACTGAAATTTTTTTGATATTTATTCACTTTAAACATTTAAAATTGAGCCGCCTTTGTGGGAATTTCTCGCTTTAACCCGTACCCGTGTCGAGTTTTTTCTTTAAATTTTCTCGCGGAGGCGTAGGTTCTCCCCTTTGGCACAGCTTTAATTAAAAACAGCTATGCCTAGCCTCTCGCAAGCTCTGTAAGTAGCAGAAGCTACCCCTCGGTACGCGGATATGTGGGTACCCGTGTTGAATTTTACCTCTTAACTATCGTGAACGGATACGAGCTTGCCGCCCGAGAGCCTGGACCTTTCTGCGGCAAAGCCTATGAGATAACCCTCGTAGGAGCTTTCAAGGTCGGTCCGCGAGCTTTCGCCGCAGAGCATTGAATAAAAGGAATTAATAAGTCCTACGTCACCGCCCCCGTGGGCTAAGCTCTTGTCTACGAGAGAGTCTACACTGACGTACTCGGTAGCCTCTCCGTATCTTGTAATTTTAATTTCCTTGTCCGTTACGGTTATTTGCCCATAGGTGCCGTGGAACTTATAGCATCTTCCGCGCTCGTCGGTGAATGCCGTCATAGTGAGAGTTGCCTTCACCCCGTTTTTAAATTCCATCAGCACAGTCTGGTGGTCTACGGCGTCGTTATCACAGCGGAAAACGCACCTGCCGTACTGCCCGTCAGCTATAGCCTCCATCAGCTTCTCCTCGGTTACGGGAGCCGCCACGACCATATTCGTAGGCCACTCGTCGGAGGGGGAGCCGTTTTGCTTCCATCTTTCAATATACAGCCTTTTCGCGCTGTAGGGACATTCGTCAAGAAGTCTGCAGTCGGTGCATCTTTCGGCTGTGTTCTCGGGGGCGTTCTCCTCGGTGAAGAAGCTAAGCCCGCCCATACTTGAAGCCGACACGCACTCAGCCCCTGCAAAGCTACAAATAAGGTCTAAGTCGTGGCAGCATTTCGCAAGTATCATAGGCGACGCGCCCGCGGTGCTTCTCGCATTGCCTCTGACGAAGCTGTGCGCCTGGTGCCAATACCCCACAGGCTCGTATGCCTCTATCGTCACAAGCCTGCCGACAGCACCGCCGCGGAGCAGCTCCTCAGCCTTTTGATATATAGGAGAGTAGCGGAGAACGTGACATACAGCCGCCTCGCCCGAAAGCTCCCTTTGCGCCGCCATAAGCTCCTTACATTCCTCAAGGCTTGTTGTTATGGATTTTTCAAGCAGTACCTTGTACCCAAGCTGGAAGGCTCTGATGCATTGCCTTTTGTGGTCGCAGTCGTAGGTGGCAATAAGCAGCGCGTCGGCGCGCCTTTCCCTCATAAATTCTCCCTCGTCGGTAAAGCGCATATCCACCGGCACTCCGAACTCCTCGCCGAAGCTTTCAAGTCTACCCACCCTCGGGTCGCAGAGAGCGACAATTTGAAATTTATCCTTCATTCTATTAATAATACGTCCGTATGCGTTACCGCCTCTGGAGCCGACTCCAAGTATTGCAACGGTGAAAATTTTATTCGTCATATCAGTACCTCGTATTCGTTTAGTTACAGCAGGGCAGGGGGAAACTATCGAAAATCAACCCGACCCAAGTCGGAAAAGCCGTCGCACTCCACCTACCGCCAAGTCGGAAAAGCTGTCGCACTTCCACTCATAGCCAATTCGGGAAAGCCGTCGCTTGAAACTGCCCACGTTTAAATCCATTTTATCACAATGTCACCTAAAATGCAATAGTTTTTCACAAAAAAATCATTTTGTCACTTGACAGGTTACAAAATCTGTGTTATAATTGTCACGCAACAGTTGAAATCCACTCACAAATTGCAAACTATTAAGTGACAAAGGAGGAATATTATAAAATGTTTGTAAATGCAAACGTTTATGAAGGCATACCTGCGCGTCTTTATCGTTCCCCGTGCGAAATACGACGCGACATGTTGAAAATTTCAAAACAGATAAAGGAAGCAGACGAAATGCTGTCAATCCATAATATCCTCATGGAGATGCTTTCGGAGTGCGCTGTGGGTGAGCCCGAGAGGTGGATTCCGGAGCTTGAGGAGATAGTGGCTGAGGCGAGGGATTCTCTTGATAATATGAAGAGGTTCAACCTTGCCTTAAGTGAGCTTTCCTGCGAGCTGGAGGAAACGTTATGTCGGGTAGGAAGCCATTAAACAGCGTAGATGCGGTAGTGGAAGCTGTGTGCCTTGATTTTGAAAGAAGGTCGAAAATAATATGCGACGGCACAGCGACCCACAGAACCGTAATGGAATTAAGATATTTAAACTACAAGATACTCACCGCCGTTGAAGAAATAGTGGGAGTAGGAAGAGCCGCCACTATGATAAGCGATATTGCCGAGGGGCGCGGCTATGCAAAAACCGAGTTTCCCGACAGCTCGGAGCGAGACTACAAAATAAAGAAAAGAGAAGCGAAGGACAGCATAGCGAGAGCCCTTCATCTTGTGGATTAGCCCGACCCGTGTCGAAAAAACGCGCCAAAAAATAGAAATTTTACGCCCGTATGCGACATAAAGCGATGCCAGAGATGTGATAGAATAATCCCGAAAGGGAAGGCGGCTTTCGGTCGCCCGAAACAAGGAGGTAAAAAATGAGGGAGGACGTTACGTTTTCGTCAAACAGAGGCGCACTTACAGCGTCGCTGAAATGCGAGATAGACCACCACACCGCGCGGAGAATGAGAGAGAAAATTGACGGAGAGCTATTTCTCTGTAAGCCAAACGTTTTGATACTTGATTTTTCCGCGGTCCGATTTATGGATAGCTCGGGCATCGGGCTTATCCTCGGCAGAACCGAGAGAGCCGTAGCCGTCGGAGCAACCGTCAGGCTCACGGGACTTTCCGACACGCTCTATAAGCTTATCCGACTGTCGGGGCTCGAGAGAGTGAAAAATCTGTCGGTCACAAGATAAAAGGAGGAATAGCTCGCAATGAAAAGAATTATAAACGAGATGAAATTAAGGCTTCCCGCCATAAGCGTCAACGAGGCTGTGGCAAGGTCGGTAATCTCCGCTTTTATGGCGGAGCTTAATCCTACGGTGGAGGAGCTTGGTGACGTCCGATGCGCCGTCAGCGAGGCGGTGACCAATTCCATAGTTCACGCATATAAGGACCTGCCCGAGGGCGAGGTCGGCTACGTATACATATCCGCCAGACTTTACGACGTGGGCGAGGTGTCGGTTGAAATATCCGATAACGGCTGCGGCATAGAGGACGTTGCGCTTGCGCGTACTCCCGCATACACCACGGGCAAGCTTGGCGAGAGATGCGGTATGGGCTTCCTCGTTATGGAGAGCTTTATGGACTCCCTGAGCGTAAAATCGCGACCCGGGAAGGGAACTGCTGTCCTGATGAGGAAAAAACTCAACCCCTGACCGACAGGTGGCGAATGAACGTTAAAGCTGAAAGAAAAAAGCCCTATGACGAGAACCTCACTCTGCTGAAGGAATACAGAGAGGGCTCGGCTGAAGCAGGGGAGAGGCTCGCCGAGCTTAACGCCCCTCTGGTGTATAGCATAGCGGCAAGATTTTCGTCGAGAGTAAGTGACCAAAGCGACCTTATCGAGTGTGGCACCATAGGGCTCGTAAAGGCGATAAACACCTTTGATTTTTCACACGGGTGCGCCTTTTCTACCTATGCCGTGCCTCTGATATTCGGTGAAATAAGACGCTTTTTACGTGACGACGGCATAATCAAGGTATCAAGAGAGGAGAGGCGGCTTTCCGCCCTTCTGAACGCGGAGCGCGAGCGCAGACTCTCCTCCGGAGAGGACTCCGATATAGCTGCCGTTGCCAAGGCTGTGGGCGTGTCGGTGCAGGACGCCGCCTCGGCTCTCTTTGCCCAAGCTCCCGTCAGGTCCCTTGACGAATGTGTTTTCGACGACGAGGGAGGAGCTACCCTCGGGTCTCTGGTAGCCGACGAGGAAGAGGAGGAGCGCAGCTTCAATAAGCTTGCCCTGCGCGCCGCTATTGACAAGCTTCCCGACTCTTGGCGAAAGCTCGTCATTCTCCGATATTTCCGCGACCTTTCCCAGACCGAATGTGCCAAGCTTTTGGGCATCACCCAGGTGAAGGTATCCAGAGAGGAAAAGAAGATTATGGAGTTTCTGCGCGCCGAGCTGCTCTAGGCAAATGTTAACAAATTGTGAAAAGAATGGAAAACTCTTGATTTTTCGCACGCAATATAATAAAATATACATTGCATCTAAAGGCGCAAGTCGCCGAACGAACAAAACAGTATTATGGAGGATTAGAAAATGACACTCAAGCCCTTGCTTGACAAAGTAGTATTAAAGCAGGTCGAGGCGGTTGAGACCACCAAGGCAGGCATTCTTCTCCCCGGCTCCGCCCAGGAGAAGCCCCAGGTATCCGAGGTTGTAGCGGTCGGACCCGGCGGACTCGTTGACGGCAACCAGGTTGTTATGACTCTCAAGGTCGGTGACAAGGTTATCACCGGCAAGTACAGCGGCACCGAGGTTAAAATCGACGGTGTTGAGTACACCATCGTCAGCCAGTCTGACATACTCGCAATCATAGAATAATACGGAGGAAAAGTTATGTCTAAAGAAATACTCTACGGTATGGAGGCGAGAGCCGCACTTCTTTCGGGTGTTGATAAGCTCGCAAATACCGTTAAAATCACCCTTGGCCCCAAGGGCAGAAACGTTGTGCTGGAGAAGAAATTCGGCGCACCCCTTATTACCAACGACGGCGTTACCATCGCTAAGGAGATTGAGCTTGAATGTGCGGCAGAGAATATGGGCGCACAGCTCGTCCGCGAGGTAGCAACCAAGACCAACGACGCGGCAGGCGACGGTACAACCACCGCTACCCTTCTTGCTCAGGCTCTTATCCACGAGGGTATGAAGAACGTTACCGCAGGCGCTAACCCTATGGTACTCCGCAAGGGTATCTTCAAGGCTGTTGATGCAGCCGTAGCCGAGCTTGCAAAGCAGTCCAAGACCGTATCAGGCACCGAGGATATCGCAAGAGTAGGCGCAATTTCCGCTTCCGACGATACCATAGGTCAGCTTATTGCAGACGCTATGGAGAAGGTTACCTCCGACGGCGTTATCACCGTTGAGGAGTCCAAGAGCGCGGAAACATACAGCGAGGTTGTAGAGGGTATGCAGTTTGACCGCGGCTACCTCTCCCCCTATCTTGCAACAGATACAGACAAAATGGAGGCTGTTCTCGACGATTGCCTCATTCTCATTACCGACAAGAAGATTTCCAATATTCAGGATATCCTTCCTCTCCTTGAGCAGATTGTCCAGTCGGGCAAAAAGCTCCTTATCATCGCCGAGGACGTAGAGGGCGAGGCTCTCACCACTCTCGTTCTCAACAAGCTCCGCGGCACCTTCACCGTAGTTGCGGTTAAGGCTCCCGGCTTCGGTGACAGACGTAAGGAAATGCTCATCGATATCGCTACCCTCACAGGCGGCGAGGTTATCACCTCCGACCTTGGACTCGAGCTTAAGGATGCAAGCATCGCGCAGCTCGGCAGAGCGCGCCAGGTTAAGGTAAACAAGGAGAACACCATTATCGTCGGCGGCGCAGGCGACAAGCAGGCAATCTCCGACAGAGTTAACCAGATTAAGTCTGCTCTCGAGGTTACCACCTCCGAGTTCGACAAGGAAAAGCTTATGGAGAGACTTGCGAAGCTTGCAGGCGGCGTTGCCGTTATCAAGGTTGGCGCAGCTACCGAGGTTGAGATGAAGGAGAAGAAGCTCCGTATCGAGGACGCTCTCAACGCAACCAAGGCAGCAGTAGAGGAGGGCATCGTCGCAGGCGGCGGTACGGCTCTCGTTAACGTTATCGGTGCAGTTGAGGCGGTTATCGAAACCCTCGAGGGCGACGAAAAGACAGGTGCTACCATCGTAGCCAAGGCTCTTACAGCACCTATGAAGCAGATTGCAGATAACGCAGGCCTCGACGGCTCCGTTATCGTATCCAAGGTCCGCGAGTCGGCTAAGGTCGGCTACGGCTTCGATGCATACAAGGAGCAGTACTGCGATATGGTAGAGTGCGGCATCGTTGACCCCGCGAAGGTTACAAGGTCTGCTCTCCAGAACGCAGCGTCCATCGCTTCTACCGTTCTCACTACCGAATCGGTGGTTTATGAGAAGAAGGAAGAGAAGCCGGCGGCGCCTGCGGCACCCGACATGGGCGGCATGTACTAATCTTTGGACGGTACTTTTTGGTGAGACCGGAAGGGGAATACCCGAAATGAAATTTCGTAGGCTTTGAATATTCAAAGCTGTCCTTCCTAGCCCCGTTTTACGACCTCGACGTATGTATATACGCCTGACGGTCGCAAAGCGGGGTTTCTCACTCAAAAATTCCTCGCCCAAAGAGTAGGTGTTAATAATATTAGTCAATAAAATTTTTCGAGATATAGTTAGAGCTTTAAAGCGAGAAAAACAATACAAAGATTAAGACAATACAAAGATAAAGCAGCACTTTATTTAAAATGAAAAAACTCCTTCCAAGGATTAACCGAGGTAGGAGTTTTTTGTATTTAGTGTGGGGGCGTGTTGAGTTTTTGAAAAAAACTCAACGCTCGCGTTTGAGGAGCAACGGGCGATAGCTCCTTATTTCATATTGTCAAGGACGAATTTCTTGAATATTTTTACGCCGACGTCCAAAGCTTCCTCCTCCAGGTCGAAAAGGTCGGTGTGGAGCTTGTGGACAATACCGCGCTCCTCGGAGCGAATACCGAGGTGGAACATTGTGCCGGGCTTCTCGTTTGCGAAGTAGGAGAAATCCTCGCCGCCCATACCGCGGCGCGACTCAATAACGTTCTCCTCGCCAACAACCGCTGCGGCTGCTGCGCGGATAAGCTCGGTGACTGTCGGGTCGTTGTATACTACGGGGTAGTGTTTTTTATGCTCGTATTCGAAGGAGCCGCCTGCGGTCTCGGCAATAGCCTCGCAGATTTTCTTCACCTTATTCAGCACGTACTCCGCGGTCTCGTCGGTGTGGGTGCGCAGGGTGCAGAACATAGAGCATTCGTCGCAGATAACGTTGTTTGCGACGCCGCCGTGAATTGAGCCAACGTTGAAGATTATAGGCTCTCTTGCGGAAATCTCCTTGGCAATAACGAACTCAAGGTCGGTATAAGCCCTCACAGCCATCATAATGGCATCTGTGCCGTGCTGCTGCTCCGCAACGTGTGCGCTTTTGCCGCGGAAGGTGAGGGTGAAGCCGTCGCTTGTAGCGTTCCTGTAGCCGGAAATTACGCCGACTTTGCCCGCATCGATGCTTGGCTCAACGTGGAGAGCGACGATAACGTCGATATCCTTCATAACGCCGTCCTCTGCCATAAGCTTTGCGCCCGAGGGAGCATACTCCTCGGCGGGCTGGAAGATAAATTTAACTCTGCAGCTTATCTCGTCGCGCATCTCGTTTAGCTCCTTGAGAGTTGCAAGGGCTATTGCCGTGTGGGCATCGTGACCGCAGGCGTGCATTTTGCCGTCGCACTGTGACTTGTAGGGGACGTCGTTCTTTTCAAGTATGGGGAGAGCGTCCATATCCGCCCTTATTCCTATGGTAAAGTGGGACTTTTCGGGATTTATAGTAGCGACAATTCCGCTTTTGCCGAATTTCTCGGTGTATTCAACTCCCACCTCGTCAAGCTCGCGGCGAAGGGTCGCGAGGGTTTTTGGCAGGTCGAAGCCTATCTCGGGGTTTCTGTGAAGCTCTCTGCGAATCTTCTGTGCATATTCGTTCATTTTATACTCTCCTGAAATCATATTACCTATTGATTATAACACTAATTTATGGTATAATCAAGTACAAAGGGAATATTTTTGCTTTTTCAGAACCGACGAAATTTGCCTATATCGAAAAAGAAAAAGGAGAAATCTATGATATACAGAGAATTTAAGGGAAAGAAACTTTCCTTCCTCGGCTTTGGCGCAATGCGCTTTCCAACCCTTGAGCTTGACGGGAAGAAAACGGTTGACATCGCCCTAACGGAGAAAATGATTGATGAGGCAATAGTGGAAGGCGTGAATTATTTCGACACGGCGTGGCCCTATCACGGGGGTGAGTCGGAGAGAATACTCGGAAAGCTCCTTTCAAAATACCCTCGGGAAAGCTACTTTATAGCCGACAAATTCCCCGGCCATCAGATAATGGAAAGCTATGACGTAGAGGGAATATTCGAGGAGCAGCTTCGCCGCCTCAGAACCGATTACATCGATTTCTACCTTCTTCATAACGTGTACGAAAAATCTATGGAGACCTATCTCGACCCGAAGCACGGAATTATCGACTACCTCTTAGAGCAGAAAAGACTCGGCAGGATAAAGCACCTGGGCTTTTCCGCCCACGCCGACGTGGAGGGACTTAAGAGCTTTCTCGATACCGCAGGCAAGCATATGGAGTTTTGTCAGATACAGTTGAACTACCTGGATTGGACCCTTCAGCGCGCAAATGAGAAATGCGAGCTTCTCAACTCCTACGGCATACCTATCTGGGTAATGGAGCCCGTCAGAGGCGGCAAGCTTGCAAACCTTCCCGAGGCGGCAGAGGCGAAGCTGCGCCAAGTAGCCAAGTGCGGCTCCGCCGCATCCTACGGCTTCCGCTTCTTAATGGATATTCCGGGCGTCACCGTGGTGCTTAGCGGAATGTCAAGCCTCGAGCAGGTGAAGGACAATCTCAGAACCTGCGAGAGGGAAGCGCCCCTTTCCGCAGACGTGCGAAGCGTTCTGCTCGAGATAGCCGAGGGACTGAAAAAATCCGTCCCCTGCACCCACTGCGGCTACTGCAAGGAGGGCTGCCCGAAGGAGCTGGACATTCCCGCCCTCATTTCGGTATATAACGAGGTCAGCTTCTCCGACTCGGTCAACAGCGCAATGCGCGTTGAGTTTTTACCCGAGGAGAAAAAGCCTGCGGCTTGTATTGCCTGCGGCAAATGCAGTAGCATCTGCCCCCAGAATATAGATATTCCAAAAACCCTTCGCGCCCTTACCGTAAGGCTTGGTGAGATTCCGTCCTGGAAGGATATCTGCCGCGAACGCGACGAGGAGCAAAAGGAAAACGCCGCGAAATAATATAAAAAGCAAGTCAAAAAACATAACGAAAAAGCCCCGTGTTGCGAGAAAACGCAACACGGGGTCGGCTTTTTATAAAACGTAATGTGAAAATTCGCTTTCCGCAAAGCACAACGCGCAGGTTTGCTTTCTATAAAAAAACCAACGCAACGCCCTACCTTCCACAAAAAACGCAACACGGGGTGCTTGCTGTAGAGCAGTATGAAATTGAATATACCTACCGACAGGGAAAGGACGAGAAATTGCTAAAATTTCTCGTCCTTTTTTCTTGACAAGCACTGCTTCTGTGTCCACAGAAGCTATTTTGATTTTGTCGATATACCGTCGCTTCGCTCGGTTCGATATATTTGCCTTGCAGCAAATTCGATATGTTTTCACTACGCTCAAACTCGATATGATATAAATCCGCGCTCACGCAGTGAGCATATCGAGTGCAACAGCACAT
>JAFUPM010000040.1 GCA_017481225.1 Clostridia bacterium | reverse complement strand
TATCGTTACCGACGATGAGAAGGGCAAGGTGCTCCACATCTCCAAGGGCTCAAGCGGCCAGGACGAGAGTGGCGCGTATATCACCACTAACTGCGGCGTTTCGCTTACTCAGTACGTAACTCTTAAGGAAGAGGGCGCGAAGGTTATGGTATTCGAGGCTGACATCAAGGCTTCGAACGTCACCTACGGAGACTACATTCAAATTCACGTGAACGGTGAAGCTACGGGCACTAAGAATTCTCCTCTTCTTGGACTTCTCAGACTTTCCGCAACTGAGGGCGCGGTAATTAAGAACGCATCCTCTAACACGGAAGGCGGCAATACCTCCGCGAAGATGGGCGAGTGGTTCCACCTTCGTATAGAGTACAAGGTAACCGAAACGGATGCTGACGGTAATATTACGGGCATCGAGTATAAATTCATAGTTAATGACGACGCGCCTATCGTAGGCACTACCGTTTATAAGAAGGCAATAAGCGTTGACTCTATAACCTCTCTTGTATTCGCATTTAACAACAAGAACCTCGGTGACTTCTACGTTGACAACAGCTCCTTGAAGCTCGTTCAAGAGTGAGAGAAAACCGAAAAATTCTGATACGAAATTATTCAAAAAACCGACACGGGGTGGGGCATAACCCACTCCACAGGTCGGATGGCGCGAGCTTTTCAGCCGCTTTTGGCGAAGGTTAGCCGAGATATGACGGAATGGTTTGCTATATTCGTCGGCGGAGCGAAGGCTCAAGTCATTTGGCGAAGGCTAGCCGAGATATGGCAGAATAGTTTGCTGTATTTGTCGGTGGAGCGAAGGCTCAAAGTCATTTGACGAGGGCTAACCGAGAATGACGGAATAGTTTGCTATATTCGTCGGCGGAGCGAAGGCTCAAAGTCATTTGGCGAAGGCTAACCGAGGCGGAACAGCTTGCTCTGCGACTTGGTAAAGCGCGATATTCCAGCCCGAGAGGGCGAAAGTTAACCGAGACGGGGCAGGTAGGTCTGCTTTGCAGCTCGGCGGAGCGAAGGCTCCGAGCCCGAAAGGGCAGCACCACAGAACCATAGCCGCTTCCTTTCACGGCTTTGGTATAGATAGTCGGCTTTTGCCGGCGGCAGGTGCTCTTTATTTGGCGAGATAGGGGGCACCTGTTTTCAATAAATTAGTTAGAGTAAGACGGCTTCGGCTTGATTTATTTAAGCTTACATTGGCGTGATTGGGTAGATTAGGCTGGGGTTTTCGAGGTTTGCTTCGGGTTGTTTTATCTAAATTTGGTTTAACTCGCTTTTGTGAATGGGCTTTGGCTCACTCACGTATGCAGCTTCGGCTTGTCTTATTCAAATCGGATTTGAGTTCCCCTCGGTCTTTTTCGGGCGGCTTAGGACTTGCTTTATTCAAAGGTGAGCGCAATCTCATCTTCGTATAGAATAAGTCGCGGCGTCAATGCGGTTTTAAATGCAGCGCTATTTTTTAACAGTTTTACAGATTATTTATCCAAATTTTAGTTTATTTTGGTTTTTATTAACAAAAGTATTGACACCGTTCGCCCTAATACTATATAATAAAAAATACTTAACCGTTTAGTTACAAACCGCACAGTTACCTTTAATATAAGCAAATGCTGTTTCGGGTTAAGAGGAGACACAATGTACGTTCCATCAGATTACAACGGAGGCTGGCGCGAGCCCGCTTGGCAAAGGCTCTATGAGGAGGCGGGAAAAAACCAGCGCGCCCAGGAGATTGTAAGCGCATTTAACACACTGTATAAAATATATACCGATGACCTTGTTATTTGGTATGCCAATCTTTACGACCCGTATATAGGCGGCTACTACTGTACCGCAAGCGGCAAGGCGAGTGAGGGCTTTTTGCCTGATATAGAAAGCTCAAAGCAGGCACTTAACTTTATTGACGGCTCGGGACTTGCCGACCACGCAGGCGGCGATTGGCGCCGCGTTGTACCCGGTTGGATGAAGGACAAATTCGTCAGATTTGCAAAGCGAATGCAGGAGCCTAACGGATACTTCTACAACCTTTTGAAAACTACCGACGAGATAGATGCCTACATAGCCAAGCGAGGTAGAGACCTTAGCTGGTGTACCTGGTTTCTCCGTCAGCTGGGAGCCTCTCCCACCTACGATACTCCAAACGGTATGAAGGGCGACGGACTCGACTGTGACGGAAATCCCGTAGCGGGCTATGCGCCCACGGCGACTGACCCGTCGAGACCTGCGGCGGCGACGAAATACCCCGAGTATCTCGAAAACCGCGAAAGCTTCCTCCGCTACCTTAACGATACTGTGGATATTATAGGAAAGTCCTATTACTACGGCAACCAACTGAACGCAACCTATAACGAAATACGTGCGAGGGATATTGCATTGCAGTCCGAGGGAGCCGACTATTCCCTCTGCGACGTGCTGATAAAATGGCTGAACGAGAGGATTAATCCCGAGACGGGCTATTGGTCACCTCTGCCAACCTTCGCAGGAACCAACGGATTTTTCAAGGTCATAACCCTTTATAACGAATGGGGTTATCCTTACCCCGCCCTTGAGAGGGCAGTAGAGTCGGTTATCTCGGGAATACTCGGAGACGAGCCTTCGACGAAGAACAGCTGCGAGGTTTACAACCTCTGGTCGGCTCTTATTTCCGCAAAGGAGAACGCAGCCAAGTGCTACAGCACCGAGGTAGGCGGCAGGCTTCTTCGCAATATCAGAGAGACGATGCTTGACTCCGCACCGAAAGCGATACTTAACACTTACAAAAAGCAATCGGGCTACCAGATGCCCGACGGAGCCTTCTCCCACAACGTAGAGCGTTGCCTCAGAAAACACCAGGGAGATATACAGGTAGGGCTTGGACTACAGGAGGGCGACGTTGACGCCATTTCCCGCGGCACCTACGGAATAACCTCTAATATGTTCCGCGCATTTGGCTTCTCGGAGGTCAAAATTTACGGCAAGCGCGAATGGGGCATTTACAGAGAGATACTCGAAAACGCAAAGCCGGTTATAAAAACAGCTACCAAAACCTACAGATAAAAAAAGACGGAACAAACCGAAAAAGGAAAGCGGCGCGCCGCTTTCGGCAATTCTCTCTGAATTGCCGAGGATGGTTCTTTGTCGGCTGAGAGAGCGTTTCCTTCGGCGCAGACGTTTTGACGTCGGCGCGTGGCTGTAAGCCACACAGGGCGGAGCCCCGAAGGGGACGAAATTTGGCAAAAATGTAAGCTTAGGTTAGAAATACTGATGCAAAAGCTCGCTAAATTAGGCTTTGGAAGAACGTTTTTCTTAAAGCTTTTGTGTCGAATACCGCCCTTTATACACAAGGAAAGGATAAAATATGAAGAAAAACAAACGCATATTTTCGGCGTTGGCTACGGCATTATTCGTAGCTGCTATCGCGCTTTCGCTCATAGGCTTCAGCGCATTCGCCGCGACGGAGAGCGACCCGACACCGACGGTTATGTCGAAGAACGTCTCATACGGCTCTGAATTGTACCTTTACTATGCTGTGCCCGCGTCGAGCATACCCGAGGGCGAGACACCCTCACTGGGCGTTTACTCTTCAAACGGCACCACCCTCAAATATACCGTAACCGAATATTCGGTTGAGACGGTATGGGGCGAGAGCTGCTACATTTTCAGAACGCGCGGCGTAGCTCCCAAGGGGCTGAATACCGTAGAATACGTCAGAGCGCAAAGCTCGGGCGGCGCCCGCGGAGAGCTTGTCAGCTACTCGGTAGAGCAGTATCTTTTCGATAAGCTTTACAGCGAGGGCTACGCTCTTATGAGCTCCTCCGACGGCAAAAACTACGTAAGACGCAACCTTTATTATGATTTGCTCAAATACGGAAAGACCGCGCAGAAGCTTCTTTCCTCCCAAGCCCTCGAGCAGGGCGCAGTTAAGCCTATCGGCGAGGTAACCTACCTTGGCGTTGCGGGCGGCAGCTACGTTGGCTTCAGCGAGGAGGGAGACACCGCCACTCTGAACTATGTTGGCACACCTCCTGCCGGACGCGAGTTCTCGGGCTTCCGCGTATCGAGCTTCGACCCGGAGGGCAAGCTCATCTCGTCCTATGATGCTATGGACGGTGATACCGTCACGGTATCGGGCATTATGTGCGCTTATCCCATTTATGTCCTTAAATCCTACGAAACCCTTATAGATTCCGGCTCGAAGGTTGCAATCCTTGCGGAAAATGACGACGCACTTTACGCGGCAGAGTCCCTCCGCGATGCGATAGCGGCTATTGTGGGAGAGATGGGAATAGTAGACGTAAATCCTAACACGGGTACGGGCTACGCCGACGTAATTATTGTAATTTCCAACGGCGACGATGCACCCTCGTC
This sequence comes from Clostridia bacterium, assembly GCA_017481225.1. Lineage (GTDB taxonomy): Bacteria > Bacillota > Clostridia > Oscillospirales > CAG-272 > UBA1740. The sequence goes on along the minus strand of JAFUPM010000040.1, from coordinate 5,957 downwards.
GGGTGCGGCTCTTGCGGCTATACCCTCCGACTCTACCTTCCGCGAGGCGAGATTCGCAGCTCACGCCTACGACGGCAGAATAGAAATTTCCTACGACACAAACGAGTATACAACCATACAGGTACTCCCCTACGCTATGGCGGAGTATATAAAGGAATACTTCTCTGCGGATAGCGCACACTTCGAGGCTAATGCGGTTTACACAAGGGTTATTGACCTTGTTGAAAAGCAGGAGGCGCTGGACGAGCTGCTCGTTGCAGAGCAGTGGGCTAACCTCGAGGCTGAGGCTGTCGCTCTGTACGGCGAGACTAACGGTAAGGCTATTACCGAGGCTCTGAAGGGCTATTACGCACTCTTCAAGGACGAAGCCGTAGATTGGTACGCCAACCTCTACGACCCCGGCATCGGCGGCTACTACGTAACCACAAGCGGCAAGACGTATCTCGGATATCTTCCTACCCTTGAGTCCACAAGGCAGGCGTTAGACTTTATTCTCACCTCGGGAATGATAAAGCTGCTGGGCTCTAACTGGACGAAGGTTCTGCCCGAGACGATGAAGGCGCAGGTTATCTATTACACGCTATCTCTCCAGAACGAGAACGGCTACTTCTACAATCCCCAGCTCACAAAGGCTGAGACCGATAATCAGGTATCCCGTCGCGGACGCGACCTCTCCTGGGGTATCAGAATTCTCTCTGCCGCGGGAGTCTCTCCCATTTATCCCACACCTACGGGCGGTGAAGGACAGACAACCCTTGGTATGACACCCGACGAGTGGTGGGCATCGACGGGAATTGACGAGTCCTACAAGCCCAGGGTTCCCACGTCTCTTAACGAGTACGAGAGCTGGATTACGACAACGGTTTCGGAAAGCACGGTATCCGCTGTGTCGAAGGCTATCCTTACCGCAACGGACGACTCCACAGCATACCTTGAGAGCTACTCGGCATTCGCCGCGTACCTCGATTCTAAGGACATTGATGCTTCTCCTTACTCCGTAGGTAACGAGCTTAACGCAACCTACTCCCAGATTAAGGCGTACGGTGAAAGGCTACATGAAGCAGAGGGCGTCTGCCCCGCAGGCATCACCTCCGCAGAGGGAATTAACTACTCCGGAATGACCATGCAGGAAATGCTCCTTGCCTGGATTGAGGCTCATATTAACGATAACGGTCTCTTTGGCGACGACGGCGACGGCGTGGCTGACGATTACCTCTTCCAGAACACCAACGGCTTCTTCAAAATTATATCCATTTACACGAATTGGGGTATAGCTTATCCGAAGCCCGTTGAGGCAACTCAGGGACTCCTTAACTGCCTGCGCAGCGACGAAAAGACTACCACTAATATCTGCGAGGTCTACAATGCGTGGAGCGCACTCTCCTCCTTGCAGAAAAACGTTATTGAATTGGCATCCGCAGAGGATAAGGCTACGGTTCTTGCCAACATCACAAGCTACATCGGTCAGTACGGCGAAGAAGCCATAGACAAGACTACCGAAAAGCAGTCGGGCTACCAGAAGGCAGACGGTACATTCTCTCATAAGTACGTAGGCTCCGTTGTTGCTCACCAGGGCGGTATTCCTGTCGGCACAGGAGCTGACGAGGGTAACGTTGACGCTATGGGCTTCGGTATTAACGGAACGGTTGACAGCATAAGAGGCGTTCTCGGTCTCAAAACTGATGTGTATAAGTACACCGAGTCGGACTTTATGAGATACCTTGATATTATTCTTCACCTAGAGCCCGTAGCTGCAAAGCAGGAGTACGTTGCCGATGCAAATAGCTCCGTCACCGATTTCGAGAGCTTCGACTACTCCGAATACGCGGGAATAACCGAGATTTCCTCTGCGAGCGCATCTAACTCCTATGCTGTGGAAATTGAGGACGAAGAGGCTGACGTTATCAACCACGTTCTCGCGTTCAATAAGAGCGTGAACGGCTCGGGCACCAATTTGGGTGTAAAGCAGTATTGTTCGGCGAGCGAGAGTAACGCCGACGTGGCTGTCCTTGAGTTCAGATTCAAGGCAATTAACCTTTCCTCAAGGCTTGAGCTTCAGATAACTCTCGGCGGCTCCTCCGCATCTCCCGTTGTAATTCTCGGCTATACTCCAAGCGGCGTTTACGCTAACGGTACGAGAATTTATATTGGCGACACAAGCCATTACACCTCCGCACGTATCGGAGAATGGATAACCTTCAGAATTGAGTACAGAGTGACTGCAATTGATTCCGACGGCACCGTAACGGGAATAGAGTGCAGAACCTACGTGAACGACACTCTTGCAAACACCGTTACCACTATCCGTTCGGGAAAGACTGCTCCCACGGTAGCCTCGGCGCAGTACTTCTCTATCTCTGTAAATAACTCCAACAAGGGTAGCTTCTACTTCGACGATATCAGCTTTGTAAAGAAAAAATCTGTCGGCTGATATAGAATTTCAAAAAACTTATCCCCGCCTGAAAGCGGGCGGGGAACATAGGGTTTTACTACTTTAGTTTACATTTTTATTGTATATCAATATTATTAGCAAATACAAACGATGAAAAGGAAAGGAGTAATGATAGTGAAAAAAGTCCTGAAGAAGCCTTATACTGAGGCACAGCTTGACGTTGTTTTGCTCGACGAGCTAGACGTAATCACAACCTCCGTACAGGGCGAGCTTGGCGATGGAAACAACCGCGACGACGACGGATGGACTTCGCCCAGCTGGTAATCTCACGAAAAGAAAAACAAAACACAAAAACAGAAAGGAAAACCCGCAATGAACAAACTTACTAAAATTTTGGTTCCCGTTCTTGCACTTGCCCTTCTTCTCGGCGCGATGATAGGCGTCAGCGCATCTGCAAGCGGCGAACCCACCACACCCGAGATCGCTTCTATGAACGTAGAGTATTCCTCCCAGCTTTATCTCTACTATGCAGTTCCCGTTATCGACGATAACGGAGATGGCGAAAACGACGACGTAGTGCTTAACGTCTACAAGGACGCTGAGTGCCAGGAGCTTCTTTACAGCGTAAACGGCACCGTTGAGACTATCACAGCTCTCGGCGGCGGCAGCTACTACGTTTACAACACCAGCGGTGTTGCAGCTAAGGAGCTTAACACCTGTGAGTACGTACAGGCTGTTAATACCGAGACCGGCGCGAAGAGCGAGGTTGTTGAATACAGCGTTGAGCAGTACCTTTACACCAAGCTTTACGACGAGGGCTATGCCCTTATGACCGAGGAAGACGGCAAAGAGTACGTAAGACGTACCCTCTACTATGACCTTCTTAAGTACGGTTCTACCGCACAGCAGCTCTTCACACCCGAAGCTACCGATAAGATTGCTGACGGTTACATTTACAAGATTTCCAACGCTACCGCTACAGGCGGCGAAATCGAGCTTGGCACTGACGTAGTTATGAGCTACGTTGCTCCCGCAGGCGAGACCAAGAAATTCGCTTGCTGGAAGTATGCAGTTGTCAGCACCTTCGGTGATGTTATCGCTTCCGGTTATGCCGAGAACGGCGCATCTCTCACCGCTCAGGGTAACGTAGTTGCAAAGCCTGTTTACGGCGCAGAAGCAAACTACATTGACTTTGACGACAATACTTATGACAGCAACTACTTCACTGAGGCTCCCGAGGCTACTACCGGCGACAACGTTACTACAACTGATATCGCTGACGGTAAGTACTCTGTTACTAAGACCGCAAACGTTTCTAACAGCGGCGCTTCTACGTATGCCTTCGCAACCACCACCAACGCAAATGCGAACGTTACCGTTGTTGAGTTTGAAATGATGTTCACCGGCAGCAGAACCGCTATGGAGCTTTACTTTGGTCCTTCCTCTAACCCCGGTAAGACCAACGCTTATGCCTTCGCTTACTTCAGCAACAGCGGCACCAACCTCAGAATGGCTGTTTATGACAACCACGCGTCAGGCGAGACTAAAGTTATAGGCACGATAGGCGAAGTTGTTAATATGAGAATAGAGTACTACGAGGGCACTCTTGGTAATACCGTTACTAAGTACTATGCAAACGATGTACTTGTACATTCCGGCGCTGAAATTGAGGGAACAAGCTATCACACAGCAGGCTCCGGCGCAGTTCTTGATGCAAATGCAATGGCTACCATTAAGTTCATGTACGGTGCATCCTCTGTCGGTTCCCTGATTCTTGATAACATTGCTATAACTCAGACAGAGATTCCTGAGTGCAATCTTAAGGCAAGAACCGACGTTGTCGACTTTAACGCACAGTCCGAGAAGGTTACACACACCTCTGATAGCTACGGAACTCACAGTCTTGTATCCGACCCTGTAACAGGCGCGGGTTATTACTCTATCAACAAGGTTTCCGGCGGTGGAACTTCATTCCATATTGCTCCCACTTCCGTGGAAGACAATGCTACTAAGGCTGTAGTTGAGTTCGATATGTGGGTGAGCAGCGATGCAACCATAAACGTTCAGACCTGGATGCTCCAGCAAGAGGCTATTTATAAGTCATCCGGTTATAATTGGGCTCCCTTCCTCTTTGCAGGTCAGCTTAACAGCAAACTTGTAAAGGGCTCTTGGAATACCGTTAAGATTGAGTACCTTCCTACAGCATTCCTCGCTGACGGTGCAGAGGCTGACGTATTTGAAGCAAATATTTACGTCAACGGCGCGCTTGAGGGAACTGTCACAACAAACCGTGGCGCAGCTAACATTGATATTCCTAAGGTTTCCGAGCTTGTAAACCTTACCTTTACCTTCAACAGCGCTGCTGCAGGTGAGTTCAAGATTGACAATGCAAGCTTCAAGCTCCTTGCTGACTAATTAAGAAAAAACCCAATATTTGTAAAGCTTAATTTACAAAAACCCAGGCTGCCCCGAGAAATCGGGGCAGCTTTTTCTTTGGGTTTGTGAGGTTGTGATTTAAAAATGCAGTAAAGATAGAAATGATTTTAAAATGCGAAAAAAGAAAGTTGTAGGCTTTTATACAATGATGTTCGCCGCTTTTTGTAGTGATGCCGACAGTTTTGCTGACACAGTTAGGACAACTGTTTTTTGTATAATGTGGCAATCAATTTTATGGCACTTATTGACAAATCAATTTTTTTAATATATAATATATAAATGTGTAAATATTTTGACGCGCTCGCGGCACGCGGGCGAGGAAAGGAAAGTATATGAAAACGAGAATTGAGGAGTTAAGAGCCAGCTTCAAGGCGGCGCTTGGCAGTGCCACAGACGGTGCGGCTCTCGAAAATCTCCGCGTCGAGTATCTCGGCAAGAAGGGACACGTTGCGGCTCTGATGCAGGGACTTCGCGACGTCAGCGATAAGCGCGAGGCAGGTCAGCTTATCAACACCCTGAAGTGCGAGATTGAGGCGGCTATCTCCGAGGCAACGGAGACTCTGCGCGCGGCGGCAATTGCGGCTCGCGTTCGCTCTGCGAAAAAGTACAACCCCACCCTTAAGGGTGTCACGGAGCTTGGCTCCTATCACCCTATCACCCTTGCCACACGGGAGGTTGAGGACGTGTTTATCTCTATGGGCTTTACTATAGAGAACTACGACGAGATTGTAGACGATTACAAGTGCTTTGAGGCTTTGAATATTCCGAAGCATCATCCTGCCCGCGATATGCAGGATACCTATTATCTTGACAACGGTCAGCTTCTGAAAACTCATACCTCCGCGGCACAGAATTATATTATGAAGAAGTACGGCGCACCTCTGCGTGCAATCTTCCCCGGCAGATGCTTCAGAAACGAGTCCACCGACGCCTGCCACGAGAACACCTTCTTCCAGATGGAGGGCATGATGATAGACGAGAATATCTCTATCTCCAACCTTATCTACTTTATGAAGACTATGCTCTCCGAGGTGTTCAACCGTGACGTTAAGGTAAGACTTCGTCCCGGCTTCTTCCCCTTCGTCGAGCCCGGATTCGAGCTTGATATAAACTGCCTTATCTGCGGCGG
>JAFUPM010000039.1 GCA_017481225.1 Clostridia bacterium | reverse complement strand
TAGACGAGATTCCCGAAGGTGACGATGACGAGTCGGTTATCGTATACTACGACGAGCAGGGCAACAAGCTGGATATCAAGTGCCGCCGCAGCTGTATGGCGAACATTATCCAGAGTGATAACGAAACTATCAAGAAGTATTACAGCGAGCTTAAAAACTACATTCTCTCCTTCAAATCCGTAAAGGCGAGAATGAGCTGGAGATACGAAACCTTCAAGAAGGGAAGATATCAGCTCTTCAGGCTTAAGATACGCGGCAAGACTATATGCCTCTACTGCGCTCTTGACCCATCTGAGTTTGACCCCCAGAAGTACTTCCACGAGGCTACCGATGCCAAGATGTTCGAGCAGGTTCCTATGCTTATCAGAATCAGAAGCGACAGAGGACTGAAGAAGGCTAAGGAAATCATAGACATCACAATGGAGAAGTTCGACCTGAAGCCCGACAAGAAGGCTGTATACGTCGACTACGTAGCTGAGCATCCCTACGAGAGAACCCAGGCTCTCATAGACCGCGAGCTTATCAAGGTTCTTATTCCCGAGGGCTTCGTTGCCATCGACCCTCATCACATCGTAGCCGTTTCTATGAATACGGCAGAGGAGATTACCCCCCCCCCCGTGTCAAATAATCCTACCGTAGAAGAGCCTGAGCATACCCCCGAGGAGCTTTTGCAGGAGGCAATTGAGGAGGCTATGGCAACTCCCGACGTTGAGCTTTCCGAGGTTGACTACATTGACGAAGAGGTTGAGGTATACGAGGACCACGACGGCAAGATAGGCGTTGAGGTTGTAGGTGTTGTATGGAATGAGAAAAAGCACAACAACGTCATCTATAACTATGACCCCGACGGCGAGGAGCTTCACGACGGTGACGTGGTTTTAGTACCCACTAAGGCATCGTCAAGGGAAATTATCCGCAAGGCGGCGGTTGCTCACGGCAACCACAAGGTTGACCCCGATACGGTCCGTCACCCCTTGAAGAAAATCATCAGCGTCGTAAGGCGCAAAATTGAGGACGCCCTGTCGAATAAATAATCGACCCTGCGTTTTTGTGCGAGTGCGGAGCGTGGCTCTTGCACTCGCACGCTATAAATAAAACAATTAAGAAAGGAGAGTAAATATGTCTAAGGGCTTTAAGATTTTAGTAGCAGCATTTCTCTCCTTTTCTATATTATTCACCTGTATAGGCTTTGCCGCAGTTTCGGATACTCTGAGTATATCGGGAAGTGTCACAGTACCAAAGCCACCTAAATCCTACGATTACCTTTACGTATCACGAGCCGCAATAACCACCCCAAAAACGGGAGAGGCGGTTGGAGTACACGACGGCTCAACCAACCTCTCACAGCCCCTCGGTTGGGCAACCTTTACCCTTGATTTTACGGGCGCTACAGAGGACGCCCCCGTCACAAGGTCGGTGAACGTAGACGTCACTAATGCGTCGGGCTCGGCTTACCTTTTCAAGGAGCTGCAATGTCTCGTCGTAGGTGATGGCTCCTACTCTCCCGAAGCTAGTGTTACAAGCGGAAATCTTAACACGGGTACCGTGAACAGCGAGGGTAATGTGGTTGATGACGGCACAGCTACGAAAATTGAACCCTACCAGTCCATAAACAATATCGCCCTGAACGTTACCTCCACGGTGTCGGCAAAGCTCACCTTGACCTTGAACTTTGTCTTTGGCTTTGCAGGCGAGGCGGACAAGGAGGAGGCAGAGAACAAGGCAACGGTTAAGAACGCCGTAACTAAGCTCGAGGAAGCCTTGAACGATTCTACGATGTTCAATAATATTACGAAAGAGATGGGCAAAAACGGCGCTCTCGGCTGGCTTGGAATGGGTAACTACGTTGGTAACGTTGTCGGCTCTCAGACAAGTGATACGGAGCTTATTGAGGAAATTTTCGATGATACCCTTAATTCCGTAACCTTTGAAGATAACGGCGCGTCAAACAAATGCACGGTTATGATTAAGTACGAGAATATCACCAGCGCCTACAGCGGCAGCGAGATGACTCTCTACATTACCACCACCGAGCTTTCGGGAACCTCCCACGGCGACGAGGTTACCGTATACGCTGTCGTATTTACGAAGAATTCAAGCACAGGTATGTGGGCGCAGTACGGCGATATTTATAAGGGCTGGGCAACCACCAACGACTACCGCGGCTACGGCTCCAACAGCAACTCCTTCGACACAGGCACCTGGCGCTCAAGAGGCGAGCAGACCTTCATCACTATCGAGAACGATTTGTCTAACAAGACCTACACTATAGGAAATGACGTTACAATTGAAACGGCAATTTCCAGGTACGAGAACAGAACAGCGGTACAAAACTAAAGCGGTAAAAAACTAAGGCGGTAAAAAACTAAGGCGGTACAAAACTAAAGCGGTACCTAACCTGCCGATTTCAGTTTTGTACAGTAAAATAAGGCTGCCCGACAGCCAAAGAAAAAGGGTGAGGAATCTCGAAGGGTTCCTACCATAAAGCAGATTTTGACCTGCCGAAAAAGAAAAAGGAGTACGAGAAACGTTGCTCGTACTCCTTTTCGCACACCTTGCCTGCAAGGTATAGTGTGTTACACCTCTTAGGTGTACTGTCGGGTGGTAAGCATATAAGTGAAATGTTTTGCTGTCGCGAAACGTGAAATAATATGCTACTCGCATATTGTGAAATATCTCGCTCCGCTCGATGTGAAATGAAATAAATCCCCTCACGCCCGCAGGCATTTCACTCGCTGAAAGCGAATTTCACGCACGAAGTGCATTTCACAAATCCCGTAAGGGATTTATTTCGTTGCGCAGTGTCCTTAAGGGCACTGCGCTAATCCTCACCCTTATTTCTACAGAGCTATAATCAAACAAAAAGGCTGCCGCAAGGGCAGCCGAAAAATTATCTTGTAAGGAACCAAAGGAAAATCCAGGCGAGGATAAAGATGGGAGAAGCCATAACGAGGATAAGCAGACCCGTGGTAACCTTATCCCAAACTTCCTTCCACTTTACGTTCTTGGTCTTTTCCTTAAACCAATCAACGCACTTGCCGAAAAAGCCCTTAACACTATCAAGAATCTTTGCCATAGCAATTCTCCAATCTATTGATTACTCCGCGCGACACACTTCACACGGAAATTTTTACTATAGAGTATTTTACCACAATTTTCTCCATAAGTCAATAATATTTTCAAACAAAGTTATAAATCTTATTGAAAAATCCCCCGATATATGATAGAATTAAACCGCAAAGCCTAAGGAGGTGAAGAATATGACAAGCTCCGCCGTAGAGATAGAGCGCAAATATATAATAAAGCTCCCAAAGCTTTCAGAGCTCAGGTCTATGCCCGAGTATACAGAAAGCGAAATAGAGCAGATATATCTTGACGCGCCGAAGGGAGAAACTCTCCGTATCCGCCGCCGCACATGGCAGGGAAGGGTAGAGTATATAGAAACGCGGAAAATCCGTATTGACAAAATGTCCGCGACCGAGCTTGAAAGGAGCCTAACCCCCGAGGAGTATTCGGCTCTTTCGGAAAGAAGGCTTCGTGGAACTTTGCCGATATATAAGACGAGATACACCTTCCGCTATGAAGGACAGACCTTCGAGCTTGACGTCTACCCACGGTGGCAGCGCACCTGTATTATGGAAACCGAGCTGCCCACAAGGGATACCGCGGTTAAGTTCCCCGAGTTTATCGAGATTATCCGCGAGGTCACAGGCATCAAGGAGTATTCTAACGCGGGTATGTCACGCGCCTTCCCCGACGAGGATACCTAATAAAAATCAGAGGGTTGCCCCGAAGAAGCAGGGGCAACCCTTTTGCAATCTAAAAAACGGTCAGGAAATCCGCCTTTGGAAAACCAAAGATATATCAATCTGCCTTTGGAAAACAAATAATATATCAATTCGCCTTTGGAAAACCAAAAATATATCAATCTTCATTGAGAAAACAAAATACTTCAATCCGCTTTGCGAAAAGCTCCACAAATCGCACACAAAAACAAGCAAAAACCAAAGCGCAAAAACTACTTATGGTACCTCTTACCCGCAAGAATTGTGAACGCCCGATACACCGCCTCGGCAAGAATAACGCGCATCAGCTGGTGAGGGAAGGTGAGCTTCGATATGGACAGCTTAAGGTCAGCCGCCCTTTTTACCTCGTCGGAAAGTCCGTGGGACGAACCAATGATAAAGGCTATCCTTCCTCGCTCGTCGCACATTTTTCCAACAATAGATGAAAGCTCGGGCGAGTCATACTGCTTGCCCTCAACGCAAAGGGCAACCACAGCCGAACCCTTTGGCACGGAAGCGAGAATTTTCTCCCCCTCTGCCGACAGCGCGCGGCGAACCTCGGACCCATCATCCTCGTCTCTTATGCGCTCTTCCTTCAGATTAATCTCGTCAACCTTTGCAAATTGCGAGAGCCTTTTTGTATACTCCGCCACAGCGTCCGAAAGATATTTTTCCTTCAACGTACCGACGGTGATAAACGTAATATTTGCCATATCAGCGCACCCGTGTTAATTTTTTAAGCCCTTCGGCAAGCCTTTCGCAAAGCTCGTCCACGTCTTCGGGCTCATTTCTGTGGGAAAAGCTTACTCTTATAGAGCAGTCAGCCTCGGCCTCGCTTCTGCCAAAGGCAACAAGAGCAGAGGAGACGTGACGCGAGTTCGAGGAGCAAGCCGAACCGCTTGATACGAAAATACCAAAGGAGGAGAGGAAATGCAGCATCGTCTCGCTCTTGATATTCGGCAGGGTAATATTAAGTATATGAGGCGCCGCCCTCTCGGGTAGCGTCAGGGATATATCCGAAAGGTCAGGGTCGGAGCTAATTCTCTCAACAAGCCTGGATCGCAGCCCCAGCATCTTACCGTATCTATCCCTGAGTGCTGCCTGTCCAAGCTTCACAGCTTCGCCAAAGGCAGCGATAGCAGGCACGTTCTCGGTACCCGAGCGCATACCGCCCTCCTGACCGCCGCCGAGTATAATAGGGGAAAGCCCTCTTTCTTTTTTCACTCTGTCGGTGACCGCAAGCGCACCCACGCCCTTAGGACCCTCGATTTTGTGAGAGGAGAGGGTTATCATATCCGCACCGAGGCTTGAAAGAGTGAAGGGAAGCTTCATATAGCTCTGGGTCGCATCAACGTGCAAATATGCCTCGGGCGACTGCCTTTTCATAATTTTCGCAACCTCACCGAGGTCGTAGCACGCGCCGGTTTCGTTATTAACCATCATCATAGTGACGAGTATTACGTCACCCGTCATTTCGCGAATAAGCGCACCCGTGTCGAGTTTTCCGCCCCTTGTAGGTATCCTCGCTATGCGAAATCCCTGTTTTTCAAGGTGAGAGAGAGGCTCGTCTACCGATGCGTGCTCGCCCTCGGTGGTAATAATCTTCGCACCCTTTTTGTATCTTTCCTTGGAGCTTGCCCGACCTACTATAGCTAAGTTGTTCGCCTCGCTTCCCGAAGCGCAGAAAATAACCTCGCCGCTCTTTAGTGAGAGTGAATTGCGTATTTGCCTGCGAGCCTCCTCCAGAACCCCCTCTGCCTTAAAGCCTAAGCCGTGGAGAGATGAGGGGTTGCCGTAGCACTCCCTTGATACCTCTACGTACCTTTCGAGAGCCTCTTCGGAAATTTTAGTCGTTGCGCTGTTGTCAAGATATATTTCCTTCATCAGAATTTAACCTTCTCAATTATTCCTACAACCTCGTCAAGATGCTCATCGTACTCACCCTCAAGGGCGGTGTAGGTGAAAACGTAGCCGTAGAAATTATTTGCACCGATTACCTGGTATACGTGATAGGTATTTCCGCCGTGGGTATAGGTGTATTCGTAGCTGACGATATTACCCTTTTCGGTAAGGTCGCCGAATTTAAGTCCCTCGTCGTATTCGGGAAGTATACTAAGCTCCCAATCGTCGAAGTATTCGCTCTCTGTGTTTACAGCCTTGGCAACACCGATTTTAATATCCGTGAAGCTTTCGCAAATTTCGGAAATATCAGCGCGCCTGTTAAGGAGATAATCAAGGACACCAAGCCCCGTTTCCGTCGCACGGGTCAGGGATATGTTAGCTCCGCCTGTAATTTTCGCCGAAACAATAGTGCTTTTATCGTACAGCTCATAATCACGAGGCAGATACAGCTCAAAGCTGCATACCGACGCGTCGGAGGACAGCACGTATCCGTCGGAGTCGGTGATAATTTCCCCCTCTTCCTTTTCTACTGCGCTTTTATCTGTGAATATGAAGTTCTCAATAACCAGATTAGCCTTGGGAAGATAGGTTCTGTAGGCTGCCGCCTCGTCGTCAGAGCTGCCGGGTGCCGTATAAGTGAAAATGAAGAAATCCTCACCCCGTGTCAAAAGAATTTGCTTTGTAGTATAAACGTCTTCGTCCGCCGTGTAGGAATAAACGAAGCTCATAGCTCTGTCAGCTCCGCGGTCTGCAGTACCGAAGTTCACGCTCTCGCGGCTTATGCCGGTTACCGCGTAAGGAAAGTCAGCCATAGTAGCGTCAAAGTACGCCCCGAAGTCAACCTTACCTTCGCTGTCTCGCTCTGTGGGCATATCCGCGCCCGTGAAGGTTATTGAGGTTCTGTTGAAATTGGAGAGAAACGTTGCCGCAACCTTACCTTGGTTTGCAATTATCCAGCCCTTCGGACCGAAGAAGATATAACCCTCCTCCTTGTTTTCAAGCACAAGCTGCATATCCTCGGGAACCTCGGGTCCCTCCTTCTGGCAGCCGCTGAGCGCAAGGGCACTCATAACTATAAGCAAAAGAGCTGCAATTATCCTTTTCATTTTACCTATCCTTTCTATTTATGAGGACGGCTTTGCCGTCATTTTTCTTTATTTTCCGCCGCACACGCGCACAAGCTCGCAAAATATTATGTAAGCCCGCCGCGCCATACCGCACGCCTAACAAGCTAAGGTCAGCTAACCCGTCAGCCATTCTTTTCTGCGTGTGTAAGTGGAAGCCCACCAAGGGCTAAGCCGAAAGCTTTTTGTCCGACTTTTGCACACCTGAAGCCCAAGGGCGTCTAACCCGTCAGTCGCTTTCCTCTGCTTACGTCGCGCAAACATTATGAAAACCCGCCGCGCCATACCGCACGCCTAAAAGCTAAGGTCAGCTAACCCGTCAAGATTTCTCCTCTGCGTATTCGCGCACAAGCTCGCAAAACATCGCCCCTCGCTCCTCAAAGCTTGAAAACTCGTCGTAGCTTGTATTTGCAGGGGAAAGCACAACCGACTCGCCCGAGCGAGCCATAGCGCAAGCGCACGCGACGGCATCGCAAAACTTCTCGCGCACCTCTACGGTAACACTACCGCAGAAAGCCTTATATATATTCTCGCGCTCCTCACCGAAAGCGACTACAATCCGCGCAAAACGCGACACGCCCCCCACTAAACACTCGTAGGAGAGCCCTTTTCCGCGCCCTCCGAGAAGCAGAACCCCTCTCCCCTCTATAGAGGATAAGGTCACAGCGCACCTTTCGGGCGTTGTGTCAATAGAGGAATTTATATATCTTATGCCACTCGCCTCGTGGACTACCTCGCAGCGATGCTCAAGTCCCCCGAAGCTCCGAAGAGCAGAAAGTGCCTCGTCTCTATCGCATAAGCCGTCCGTCAAGGCGAGAGCGCAAAGCGCATTCGTAATATTGTAGCTCTCCTGCCTTTTTAATTCCGTTACGTGAAGGAGCCTTTCGCCGTTTCGGCACAGCCACCCACGGTCAAGCGTCATATATATATCTGCCCGTTGCCGCGCTGCAAGCTCACCTAAGCTGTCCTTTATTGACACAGCAGAGAAAAGCTCTCTATTTCGTCCGTACTCACCGAGTATGGGGTCGTCAACGTTGGCTACACATTCTCTTGAAAGCGCGAAAAGCGAAAGCTTCGTCCGACAGTACTCCTCGAAGTCCCTGTGCCAATCCAGGTGGTTTTCGGTTATTCCCGTAAGGACCGAACGCCTAAGGGTTGCCTTGTGGTAGGAGAGCATAAAGCTCGATAGCTCGCACACGTATATCCGCCCGTCCTTTGATAACGTTTCAACCATAGGCCGTCCTACGTTACCCGAAAGTACAGCTCCCGCCGCCTCACCGCCAAGCATTTCGTAGGCAAGGGTTGCCGTAGTGCTTTTGCCCGACGAGCCGCTTACCGCCAGCACGGGTGCCGCCACTCTCTCGAAGAACAGCTCCGAGTCCGAGGTCACAATAACCCCTCGCGCCATAGCGGAAGCAAGCTCGGGTCTGTCCCGACGCACCGAAGGCGAGAGAATAAGAGCGTCCTCGGTAATATCCGCAAGCGCACGCTCACCCTCGTAAATCCCTTCGACCCTCAGCCATTTTGGGAGAAGGCTTCTCTTTACCGCGTTGTCGGAGCGTATAACGTAAAGTGTATCCCTTGGAAGCATTTTCAGAAGCGAGAGATTGGACCTTCCAACTCCCACGATGCCTATCCTTTTCACCCATTTCGGCAGAAGCTCTCCACAGTTCATATTAATCCACCTTATATTATAATGTTTGCGCGCCTGTGAGTCAAGTCTGTCGGCGCAAATTTAACAAAAATAAAACATTCCGTCAAAGGTGAGTATATGAAAAAATGAAAAAACCGCCATTATTGGCTCCAAAAAGCAAAAAGCGAAGCCCCCACCGAGGTGAAGGCTCCGCTATCTTTAGCCCGTCAGGGCGTCCCTTAACTATTCGCTTTTAATAAAATAGTATTCGCCGAAGGCTTTAATATACGCTGCGCTCTCGCCGCCGTCCATAAGAACCTCGGGAGAAACCTCAATACCGTTTGCTCCCTCTGCCGTCGTCGCGTAGCGCCAGCCCTCCTTATCCGCAAAGGACACGCTCACAAGAGCCTCGCAGCCACCGAAGGCAAGCTCGGTTATGCATTTTACGCCGCTGCCAAGACTTACGGTCTCCAGCATCACGCAGCCTGCAAATGCGGAATAACCGATATCCTCAACCGAGTTCGGTATACTGATGCTCGTGAGAGACACGCAGTTTTCAAAGCAGTAGCTTCCCACTGAGGTCATATTCTCGCTAAGCTTTGCCTCCTCGAGCTTATAGCAACGGGAGA
Organism: Clostridia bacterium; assembly: GCA_017481225.1. GTDB lineage: Bacteria > Bacillota > Clostridia > Oscillospirales > CAG-272 > UBA1740. The sequence goes on along the minus strand of JAFUPM010000039.1, from coordinate 30,636 downwards.
AGCAGGAAAGTCCAACGCTCGTCACGCTGTCGGGAAGCGAAATGCTTTTGAGGGCGGTACACTCGTAGAAGGCGTAATCGCCTATGCTCTTCAGAGTGTCTGGAAGCACCACCCTTGTTAAGCCCTCGCAGTAAATGAAGGTTCTCTCGCCTATACTCTCCACACCCGAGGGAATAACCACCCGTCTCAAAACGGAGCATCTTGAGAACGCCGCATATCCTATACTCTTAACGCTTTCGGGAATATTTATTGTTTTAAGAGATGAGCAGTTTGCAAAGGCGGAGTAACCGATACTCGTCACGCTGTCGGGAATAGACACCTCGGTAAGCCTTGAGCAAAGAGAGAATGCAAGATTGCCGATAGCAGTGGCGCCCTGTTTTATAGTAACCTTAGACAGAGAGGTGCAGTCGGAGAACACCTCCTCGCCGAAGCTTACGACGCCTCCGCCGACAGTAGCCTCCTGAAGACCCGAGCAATATCTGAATGCCGCACTGCCAAGGCTCACTACACCGTCACTTACGGTAATTCTCTCAAGCCCCTTGCAGTAGCAGAAGGCGTAAGGCTCTATGGTCCTTAAGCTCTCGGGCATGCTTACGCTCTTAAGCAGCGAGCAATAAGCGAAGGCTCTCTCGCCGATAACCTCAACGCCCTCGGGTATCACAATACCTTCAAGACTTGTGCATCTTGAAAATGCGTTGGAGCCGATACTCTTAACACTCTCCGAAATACTCACGCTTACAAGAGACGTGCAGTTAGCGAAGGTTCTGTAACCGATGCTCAGAACGCCGTAAGGTATGCTCACACTCGAAAGCTTCGAGCAGCCTGCGAACGCCTCGTCTCCGATAGCCGTGACACCCACGAGAATATTTACTGCCACTAAGGCTTTATTCTGATTAAACGCACCGCCGAGTATCTCGTAGCCGCGTCCGTCGCAGCTGTCGGGCAGACTAAGCTCCGTCTGCTCGCCAAGATAACCCACGAGGTAACAGCTTTCGCCGCCTTTATAGAAAACGTAGCCCGAAGCATCGGAAAATACGGTGCTTTCAGCACCGCAGAAGCTTCCAAGCTCCACGGCATTTCCGCTCTTTAGTTCAATTGCCAGCCCGTCAATTCCACACACACGCAGCTCTCCAAGCTCAGCGCCCTCATATCCGTTAGTGATAACTACGGGAACTTCCTTGCCGTCGGTGTATATTACGTGATAGGTAACGGCGCCGCCTTCGCTTGAGGTAAGCTCAACCGATGCAATAACGTCGCGCTCCGCCTCAATGAGAGTATCTGCGCCGCCAAGCCAAAAGTTGCCGTTTTCGCCAACGTAGGGAACAAGCCCCTCCGCGCTCTCACTGCCCGTAATAGACCATAGCCACATCTCGTAGTCCAGCGGCTCCTCGCCGCCTCTCTCGGTATAGAGAACGTACAGCTCGTAAATCTTTAGCACCTTGTCCTCAGCAGTCTCACCGCCCGAGCCGTCGCCCGAGCCGGTATTGTCACCGCCCTCGCCCGAGCCCGAGCCGGTGTTGCTACCGCCCTCGCCCGAGCCCGAGTCGGTGTTGCCACCGCCCTCGCCCGAGCCGGTATTGTCACCGCCCGAGCCGTCACCCGAGCCACCACCCGTAGGGGGTTCGGTATTATCACCGCCCTGGCTGCCCGAGCCGCTACCGCTGCCGGGTCTTGTTACCGTAAAGTTACAAGCAGTCAGCGAAAGAGCAGAGCAGAGCATCAAAAAACAAAGCAAAACAGATAAAAATTTCTTCATAAACCGTCCTCAAATAGGAAAAAACGTTCAAAATAACTTCTACCTCTATTATACACGTCACAGCACCAAAAGTCAATTAAATAATAATGAACAAAAGCCCAAGTCAAATATTTTCTAAAAAATCAAAAATCGCGCACTACCGCCTCAAACTATTTACAAAAGCATCTAAACTCCCACGCCTAAAAAGAAAAACCGAGGCACCAAAATGAAATACCCCCCAAAAGCAGTCTTGAAAGCTTTTCGTCCTTCAAGTGTATGCTCACGGGGGATTATATCTTAGGTACCTCTGTCTTTTATTAGCTCCTAAAAGCGGAAATTTTATATTTTGAAAATGACCGAGCTTGTAAGCCGGGTTCTGTACGCTTGCGCGCAGCAATCATCTATCTTCGCCTTGAGTTACCCCAAGGCTTAAGCCTTACGGCTCTGCCACCATGAAGCGGACGGGCAGTCCGTCGGTATCGCTACCGAAAAATCAAGGTGTTGCATCGGATAGGGTTTACAGCAAATCTATGTTGCCATAGAAGTGGGTGAGCTCTTACCTCGCCTTTCCATCCTTACCTTGATTGCTATAATCGCTCGCGGACAAGCTCTCCGAGCTTCAGCCGCGACTTTTTGCCTTGACACAGGTATACTGCGCCCGACGGAGAAAAGCTCACGTCTCCGAGAACGATTATAACAACCAAGGCGGTTTATTTCTGTTGCACTTTCCCGCGGGTCGCCCCGGGCGGACGTTATCCGTTATCCTGCCCTGTGATGCCCGGACTTTCCTCACCATAATACCTTTCGGCAACATACGGCGCGATTGCCCCACTCGGTCATTTTCTCATATATTGTACTAGATTTTTTTCGATTTGTCAAGAGCTCTTGAGCGTGAGCAGGTGAAATAAAGTATCTGCTTATCACGGGCAAGCCTCTCAACAAGCATAAGCGCCGACTTAACCTTGCCGTCGTCGAAGGAGGCGAAGGGGTCGTCGAGGATTACGAAGGGTGTCTCGGATTCATAGAGAGAATCGATAAGCGCAAGCCTTGCCGCAAGCCTGTACATATCCCTCATACCGCGGCTGTAGCTTTCGGTTGAATGAGAGTGCGCGCCCTCGCGCTTGGAAACGGCGAAGGCTGTATCCATATCAAACTCGCCCGCCTCTTTGCATATAAGCGAGGAATATTTAAGAAAGCCCTCTTTGGTTTTTCCAAGATATTTCGAGGTGATATTCTCGCTTGCCCTCTTCAGGTATTCCGAGGTCTTTTGTATAGTCTTGAAGTTCTCCTCATACTCCGTGACGGTGTCGGTAAGCCTTGCCTTCTCTGAGAGCAGCTCGTCCCGCTCTTCGACACATTCGCTGTCCGAGGAAATCTGCACCTCAAGCTCCGCCATCTCGCGCCTGTATGAGTTGAAAGCCGCGTCAAGCTCCGCCTGCTCCGCACGCAAGCCCTCCTCCGTATCCCGAGAAACACTTTCGGGTGACGGAGTGTCATAAGCCGAGAGGGAAGCTATGTCCTGCCGCTTTGAGCGTATAGCGTCGGTAAGAGAGGAGTACTCCACGAGCTTGTCTCTTATTTCGCCTATGGGGTCGTCGCTTGAAGTCTTATATTTTTTTAGGAAAAGCTCAACCTCGCCCCGAAGCTCTTCGGCCCGCGCAAGCTCACCCCGACGCGCCTCATCTCTGAATTCCCGACCTGCGCGAAGGTATTTGTATCTCTCGTATTTTACGAGCAGCTCCCTGGTGTAGGAAATGGGGTTAGTACACCCCCGTGCGTCAAATTTGTCTAAAAACAGGAGTAATTTTTCGGGGTTATAAGTACCCTTCAGCAGCCCGTAAAGATGCACAAGCTCCTCTGCCGCCTCTCTCGGAGGCATTCTCAGATAAAGCTCCGACGCGCCGACCTTCGAGAGGGTCTTTCGAATTTCAAGCTCCGCCTTTTTTGTTTTTGCGGCACGTGAGCCGAGGGCGGCTATACCGCCTATAACCAAAGCCGCGCCCACAGCGCACAGAAGATACGCTGTCCCTGACAGCATAAAGCCAAGTACGCAGCCTATGAGAGCGACGAGAATACCGAGGATAATAAAAGGCAATCCCGCCCCCTTCTTGATTTTCTTTTCCGTAAGCTCCCTGAGCCTTTCAATATCCTCCACCTTCGGCATGCTATGGGAGAAAGCTCGCCTCGCCCGTTCCTCGTCGGAGGAGGGAACTCTCCTTTGAGCAGCCTCGGCTAAGAGCAGCTCGCCTCTGGCTTCTTCTACCTCTTCGTCCGTTATACGGGTGGAGAAATATTCCGAAAGCCCTTTGTATTCCGCGTCAGCTGCGCTTTCTCCTGCCCGAGAGAATAGTCCCTTTGATTCACGGAGCTTGTCCTTAACGTTATCCAATTCGTCAAAGCTGGGTACTCCCTCGGCAAAAAAGCTTACAAGCTCCCACTTGCGTTTAACAGCCGTATCAAGCTCCGCACGCATAGCCTCAACTCGCTCGGTGTATCCCGCCTTAACTCCTTGAAGCTTCAGTGCCTCTCTCCGCTTGGCGAGCTCGCTCTTCTTCGCGGAAAGCTTATCGCACTCCGTGAAAGCCCTTTCGTATTTTTCTCTGTTTTCCGACAGCCTTACCTCGGCGGCTTCCGCCTCTCTGAGCTTAGCATCAATACGGGATAATTCGACACGGGTATCGGCTATTTGACCTGCGCCGCCCTTTTTCTTGTAGAATTTCCTCTGCTCGTCAAGCAGCTCTAATGCCTCGTCTATAATTCCTACGTTACCGTCGGTACCGACCAGCTGAGAGAGCTTTTCTGTGATAGACGTGTGGTCGCTCTCGGGGGTCAGATTTCTCTCGGATAAAAATACAGTTCGCTCAAATCCCTTGACGTCAATGCCGAAAAGCTGAACACCCACACCCTCGCCAAAGCCGTTTGTCTCGCGCCCCAGCTTCTCGTCGTAGACCTTGAAGGTGTCGTCTGCTGCTTTCTTTCCAAAGGTTCTCTCAATTCTGTAAATTCCCTTGCCCACAGAGAAGGTGAGGGAGCCGCCCGCCCTTGAGCCGTCCCAGGGTAAATAGTGCTTTCTGTCGTTTTCGTCAAGGCTCGCCTTCTTGGTGTCACCGATGCCGTAAAGCATCGCCTTGATGAACATTGTCAGCGTGGTTTTTCCCTCGCCGTTATCACCGATAAAGGCGTTTAGCCCGTCGGTAAATTTTACGGTTTTATCCGAAAGCTTACCGAAATTTTCTATATAACATTCTAAAAGCTTCATTTTTCACCTCACTTGTCGTAAAGAGCCTCGCCCGCAAGTGCATAGAGACCGCAGGTGATAATTCTGTCCCGTTCCTCTTTGGTGAGTGACTCGTCGGAAAGCACGCATCGGAGGAACTCACCCTTCAGGGATTTGTCGTGGGCGTAGTCCTCGGCGCGTATCTCAAGACCCGTGGAATCCTTTACTTCAAAATAGTAGAAATTGTGGCAAAAACGGCGATAGAGGCTATCCGTGTCGCAATTTAGGTCGATTTTCCGCTTTCCCGAAAGTCGGAGCCTTACCATATCCTTTGCGGAAATACCCGAAAGCTGCCCCTCGGCTCCATCTTCAATTTCCCGCTGTGAAAGGGCGCCCGTAACGTCAAGCTCAACAATGTGCAGTTCTCTTACAGCCGAGGGTACGAATCGGTGTGTTACCCCGTCTCCCTCGGTATCTATTACAACGTAGCCATGCTCGCCGCACTCGTCAAATCCGCGACACTCGGGCGCACCGCAATAGACGGCAACCCCTCTCTCGTCAATCCTCTCGCATCTGTAGCCGTGGTAATGACCAAGGGCAAGGTAATCAAGTCCCACGCCCCGAGCGTCCTTAAGCCCCACGGTAGCAGGGGAGGCGCTTCTGTCTCTCAGCTCTCCGTGAAGCACCGCAATATTTTTCTTCTCGGGGTGCGCTCTGTAGGTGCTGAAAAGGTCGGGGGAGCATAAGCTCCTTCCGCCGATAACCGTGTCCTCAAGCTCAAAGTAGGTCCACTCCTCGCCGAAGGTATAAAGGTTCTTCGGCAAGGTCCTCCCCGAGCCTACGAAGGAGTCACCCTCGTGGTTGCCGGGCAGGTAGAAAAAGTTGATTTTTGAGCCTTCGATTATTCCGGTTACCTCGTCGTATATCTTCGCCGAAACCCTCTCGCAATCGAAAAGGTCACCGGCAATAATTATAGCAGAAGCCCCCTCCCGTGTCGCGAAATTGACAATTTTTCGGAAGGTATCCGTCAGCTCTCGGCTCCTCTCGCGCACCTTTGCACCCGAAAGCTTGGAGTTAAGGGGTGAGCCGAGATGCATATCCGCAGTATGTAGAATTTTCATTTTTGTCTCCTCGTTTTTGTGCCATAGCTTTTGCCCCGTAAGACGGCAACTTCGCCTTACTCATCAATCCCGTCGCCCTTTATCCTCAACCTGTATTCGCTAGGCGGCATACCGTACCGCTGAGAGAACACCTTGGAGAAATAGGATTGGTCGGCAAAGCCAACCTCTGTTGCAATCTCGTTTATGGTTTTCGCTCCTTCCTCAAGCAACTTAAGGGAGGTATCGAGCCTTGTCTCGGTGATATAGGCGTTAACCGTCGTTCCGAAATGCTTCTTAAAGGACGTGAGCAAAGTTGATTTTGAAGTCCCGAGCTTGTCGCATATATCCGATATGCTGAATTTTTTCGAGAGGTTCTCGCTGATATACTGTCTGGCAAGCTCCGCAACCGTCGGCTTCGCCGAGGGCATGGCGTTTGAGAGTGTCAGATATTCCGCGCATATAGTCATTATCCTGACGTAGGACTCAATCATATCGGGAGCAACCGTTGGAATACTGTCAGCCAGAGCCTCGGCTTCATCTCCGAGCACCCGACCCGCAAGCTCTCTTGCGCAGTCAACAGCGCCCTCGCCGTCGGCAATCTGCCCCATCATAAGGAAGCCCGTCATAGTCCCGAAATTGTAAAGAGGGCTTATAGCCTCCGTCAGACCGTAACGGCATTTGTATATGTAAGTGCCGCGCTTAGCCACCGCAACCTCGCAGCCGTGCCTGTCACACTCAAGGCATAAGGCGTGCTCGGAGTCGCAACCGTTCACAAGCCTGCAGAAGGGAAGAGGCTCCTCGGGAAAGGCGGCAATCTCCGTATAATCCGTACCGTGCAGCGATATTCTGAAGTCGCTTATCTTATACAGCTCCGACAGGACGGTTATAATTTCCTGCTTGTTCATAGCAATACCCCCGATTTGTAAAAAAACAGCGCAATTTGCACTATTCTACAAATAATTATACTATTTTCCATAGAAAAAGTCAATAGTTTGAGTTACAATATAAGTAGATAAAATAAACTTTTCCCGACGGATATATCCTATTTGGCAATAGCCGAGGCGAAGCTTACCGAAAGAGGCGCGTCCGACAACCGCAACCGCTGGTTGCGAAGCTCTTTCAAGGTAAAGTTGGTAGCATTTCCCAGGGAAAAAATGTAAAATAAAAGGTGAAGGAAAAAGCTATGGAATATTGTATAGGCGTAGACCTTGGCGGCACCAATATCGCCGCAGGCGTTGTAGACCTTAAGACCAGGAGGATAGTTGCGAAGGGGAGTGTCAAGACACGGGCACCCCGTCCCTCCGCGGAGATAGCGGAGGATATCGTAGCACTCTGCCACAGTATTGCTAAGGAGGCAGGAGCTACCCTCGCGTCTATGAAGTGGATAGGAGTTGCAACCCCCGGTATAGTCAAGGACGGCGTTGTCATATCGGCAAACAACCTTCGTTGGACAAATGCAAACCTTGCAAACGACGTACAGAGCCGCGCAGGTGTCAGAACCTACGTTGCTAACGATGCAAACGTCGCAGCCTACGCCGAGGCTCTTTGGGGCTCGGGCGAGCATAAGGCGTCCCTGGTTGCCATCACTCTCGGTACGTGTGTTGGCGGCGGCATCGTCATCGACAGCAAAATCTGGGAGGGCAAAAACGGCTTTGCAGCCGAGATGGGTCACACAATAGTCGACGCAGGAGGCAGAGAATGCACCTGCGGTAAGCGCGGCTGTCTTGAGGCGTATGCATCGGCAACAGCCCTTATAGGCGAAACACGCCGTATGATGAGCCTCTATGGCGACAGCATTATGTGGTCGATGGTTGACGGCGATATCACCAAGGTAAGCGGTACTACGGCATTCCGCGCAGCAGCGAAGGGTGACCGTGCCGCGCAGCGCGTTATCGACGATTTCATAAGGCATCTCGCTATCGGCGTATCCAACGTTATCAATATTCTCCAGCCCGACGTCGTATGTATAGGCGGCGGCATTTCGGGCGAGGGCGATAATCTTATTCTGCCCCTTCGCCGTGAGATTGAGCGTATATCCTTCGGCACCGACGGCAACCGAACCGAGGTTGTCGCGGCTAAATTCAGAAATGATGCCGGCATAATAGGCTCGGCTCTTCTGGGAAAACAGGATGAGGTAGCCAAGATGAACGCAGAACTCCAGTCTATCGTAGACAACTTTGCCACGGGTGGCAAGGTAGTATATTCCGAGCCTTACGGCTCAGGCCATATCAACGATACAAGATACGTCATCGTCGAGCGCGACGGAGAAAGGCGCGAGTACATACTCCAGAGAATTAACGACAACGTTTTCAAGGACCCCGTATCCCTTATGGACAACTACGTTGCCGTTACCGAATATTTGAGGAAAATAATAACCGAGCGCGGCGGTGACCCCGACAGAGAAACTCTCAACGCCATCAAAACCCTGGACGGCAAGAGCTGCTATAAGGACGCCGAGGGCAAGTATTGGAGACTCGTTCTCTTCGTTACAGACAGCGAGAGCTACGATAAGGTGGAACGCCCCGAGCAGTTCTACGAGAGCGCGGTTGCCTTTGGCAACTTCCAGTATCTGCTCCGCGACTACCCTGCAGACACTCTTAACGAAACCATAGTTAACTTCCATAACACCCCCGACCGCTACAGACAGCTTATGGAGGCTGTAGCCGGCGACAAGTGCGGCAGACTCTCCGAGGTGGAGAGCGAGGTGGAGTTTGCCAAGGCGAGACGTGAGTTCGCATATACCCTCGAGCGCGCAAGAGAGGAGGGCAGACTTCCTCTTAAGGTCACCCATAACGACACCAAGCTCAATAATATCCTCTTTGACAAAAAGAGCGGCAAGCCCCTTTGCGTTATTGACCTTGATACCATAATGCCCGGTTACTCGGTTAACGACTTCGGCGACTCTATCCGCTTCGGCGCTACCACAGCCCTCGAGGATGAGATAGACCTCTCCAAGGTTAACTTTGATATTAACCTCTACGAGCTGTACGTCAAGGGCTTTATAGAGGGTGCTAAGGGCGGACTTACCGAGGGTGAGCTTGAGCTTCTCCCCATAGGTGCTATTATGATGACCTTCGAGTGCGGTATGCGCTTCCTTACCGACTATCTCTCGGGCGACACCTACTTCCGCACCAGCCGTCCCCGTCACAATCTTGACCGCGCCCGTAACCAGTTCAAGCTGGTTTCGGATATGGAGAAGTCTCTCCCCGAAATGCACGCGATTGTCAAGAAATATTCCGCAAAATAAAAAACAATTCTCTCGGCGGCATAAGCTGACCGCCTACCTATAAAAAATTCCGCAAAGTAATAAAAACAGCAATCCTCTCGGCGGCATAAGCTTATCGCCGACCTATAGAAAATCACCTGCCAACGGTAAACGGTAGCAGGTGATTTTTGTTTTTTTAGTTTTAAAGGAAAGACAAGCCTCGGCTTGTAACCCCCAAAGCCATATCATCCCAAAGACTTATCAGCCCAAAGCCTTATCGGCCCAAAGCCTTATCAGCCCAAAGCCTTATCAGCCTAAAAGCCGCACGTTCCTAGCAAGCTCCTCTGAGTAGACCGCCCTGTAAATCCCGTGGTATTCATCAAATTTCACGGGACCTCCATAGGTGAGAATGAGCATCTCAATTCCGAAAAGAGATATTCTGTAGGGCATAATTTCCATACCGCAGCTTAAGTAAAAATGCTTGCGGCGAATTCTATCGCGCGTGTTGTCCGCAGGTACCGCGTCGTCCTCGATTTCAAGCACAAAGCGGCTACCCGTGTAGCGCTTTTGCAGCATTTTCAAAGCTTCCGTGCCTATACCCTTGCCACGTTTTTTAGGTGCAATGGCGAAATAATCCAGCAGCACGAGCTCGCGGTGCTTTGCCGTGATAGCCAGCCCCGAAAATTCTCCCGCCCCGTCTATGAGAGCCAGAAGCTCAACCGTGCCAAGCTCCCTTCGGTCAAGTATAACGGAGAAGGGCTTTTTCTCGTCCTCGGGGAATGCGTCCTCGTATAGCTCCCTTAGGGCGGAGAGTGTGTATTCGTCAAAATCTTCTTTAATAAAAAGCATCGTAAACTACCTGTTTTTCAGGAATTTTCCCCACACGGGTGCGGTGATAAGCGAAAGAATAAGAGCCACCGACATCATAATAACCCATACCGTAATGGTACCTATCCAGCCCACGCCGTCTGCAATTGCTGTAAACGCAACGTTCGCCACTACCACGCCGAGAGAGGAGAAGCAGTTGAGAATTCCCGCAATAGTCGCGCCCTTTCCCCATTTGTTGAACCTTGCGGCAACGAACGAGGTTGTGAAGAGCGTTCCACCGCCCATAAGCATAACGATAAGTGCCAGAAGCACGACTATTACCGAGTAATGAACCTTTCCGATAAATATGAGAAGCAATGCGACTAAAGGCAGCGAGATACCGAAGAATATAGTCAACGCCACAGCCTCGTTTCTGATATATCTCGGGTAGATAATATGAGCGACAACGGGTCCCGATGCGCCGGCGATAAGCACCACAACGTTCAGTACCGTCGCCAACGTTGCCGAAACGTCCTCGTAGGAGTCGAAAATAAGAGAGGGAGCAAGAGCCTTTATACCAAGGTCGAACATACACCTGATAAAGGATATCGCCACAATCATAATTATACCGCTGGATATTGCTATCTTTAAAAATTCGCCACGCGCGAGGGCGGCTCCGCCGCTTTTCTGCGCCGCAAGCTCCGTCTCAACTATATATGGCTTTACAGCGCGGAAAACAAGCTCCCAAGCCACGGCGATAACGCAAAGCCCTATTGCCGACACCAAGAAGTTAAGCTGCCATCTTTCGCTGACAAGGGCAGAAACAAGATAGCTCACCACAACTCCCACAGGATTTGCGAAGGTGACGATAAAGAGGGAATTGTCCCTCATATCCTCCGTCAGCATCGTAGACACCAGCTTGAAGGTTGCAGGCCATACGCCGAACTGCACAGCCGCATTAACACCCCACGCCACAAGCATAACTATATAATTCTGATTAAAGTAGATTACCAGATTGCAAGCCGCCGCGCCCAAAAGACCGAAGGTGATAAATCTCTCGGGGTGCCACTTATCCGTAACGACTCCTCCCGCAATCTGCAGTATGGCGTAGATAACGTAGAAGGTAGCCGTAATAAGTCCCGTTTGGAACTTCGTCAGCAGCCCCTCGTCCACTATAAAGACCATAGCGGAGGAGAAGCAATTTTTCGTAAGACAAATAAAGGAGTAGGATGCAACCAGCGCGCAAAGAAGCAGAATGCTTGCGCGCTTATTATTTAAGCTTCGGGTTTTCATTTTCCAGATGAATAAATCTTATACGTTAAGTATTCCGTCGTATTTCATAAATCTCTCGTAGCATTCGGTGTAGTCTGCGCCCGAGGGAGCGTAGGACTTGCCTATCTCTATCATCTCGCAAGCCGACTCTACCGACTCGAATACACCCACGCCCACACCTGCAAGGATTGCCGCGCCAAGGCAGGCAGTCTCCTTGTTTTTGAGGGTAACGAGCCGCTTGCCCGTCATATCCGACTTAATCTGGCACCACAGAGGGCTTGTTGCTCCGCCGCCCATAGCGCGTATCTCGGAAACGTCAAGCCCGAGATAGTCAAGATTGGATTTCAGCATGCAGGCAACCGACTCCATAACAGCCCTTGCAAAGTGACCTCTAGTATGCTCGGTGGTAAGACCCGTAAAGCTGCCGCGAGCCTCGGGATTGTACTTTGGCATAGTAGAGCCGCAAAGGTAGGGAAGGAAGGTCACGCCATCCGAGCCGGGTGCGATAGCCTCGCAAAGCCCGTCAAGCTCACCGAAGGAGAACTCCTCGCAAAGCGCGTTCTTAAACCATTTAAGAGCCATACCCGCCGTAGGCGACCAGGAGAGAAGGCAATACTTCCCGTCGTAGTTATAATGGCAGGGAACGATGCTCTCGGGGTTATACTCGGGAACCGTGTCGCAGGGTATAAAAATAACCATAGTCGTACCCGTCATAACGCTGATAATACCGGGCTTAACGATACCCGCGCCTATGGCGCCCGACACCTGGTCCATAGCACCCGTCACAACCTTAATGCCCTCGTACTCGCCAATCTCGACACCGCTGTCCAGAAGCTCGGGGAGCATATCCTCGCCTACGCCTATGTATTCGAGCATTTCGCTCCACCAGCAGTTGCCCTTAATATCGAAGTATATGGTGGAGGATTGGAGAGTTTTCTCCGTAACGAATTTGCCCGTCATTTTGTAGAGCATATAGTCCTCAAGAAGGAACACCCTCTTGGTCTTAGCCCATACCTCGGGCTCGTTGCGCTTAACCCACAGAAGCTTGCAGGCAGGCCAGGTTGCGGTAACCTCGGGCTGACCCGTCATCTCGTAGACGCGCTGTCTGCCGAAATGCTCCTCAATGAGCTTAGCCTCCTCGGTAGCTCTGTTGTCGAGCCATACGATAGCCTCTCTCGTAGGGTTGCCGTCCTCGTCTGTGAGAATAAGCGTTTCGCACTGAGTATCGATAGCAAGAGCATCGACACGGGCCTCGGCGCAAACCTTATCTATCTCCCCCTTGACTATTTTCCAATATTCCTCCGCAGGAAATTCCATAATATCGCCGTGAGAGTTCGGCGTGTAATCTGCGGTAAGCTTCATTTTTTCCTCGAGCTTGTCGGTGAAAAGCACAGTTTTTACCGACGTTGTACCCATATCAATTCCCAAAAGATTCAAAATACAATCCTCCGAATATTTTATTTTGCTACTATTGTACCACACCCGCGCGTAAAAAGTCAATAGAGTAATTATTTAATAGCAAATTGAGTTATTTATCCGACAAAACGAAAAAGAAGCTACCAAACAAAGGAAGCTTCTTTAACAAAATTATTTTTCTATTTTTACTTCAAAGTGAGATATTAAAATATGCGTCTATGATAAATTGTATTAACCAATTATTTTTCAATAGACGATAGAGCTATACGTGAAAGCATCTCCATTCCTTCAGCCGTAGGGTGAACGCGCAACGCTCCGTCCTCGTTGGTATGAGTCATATAATTCCACTCAGTAAGTTCACTGTAAAAGTCAATAATCCCATAATTATGCTCTGTGGTCTGAGTCCTTATAATCTCATTGTAGCCTGCTAGCACGTCGTCCTTTCCTGCGGTTCTGCTCTCGGGCAGAAGTGTGCAACAATAAACCTCGGCTTTCGGATACTCTCCTTCAATAACATCGAGCATATCTTTATACGCATCGGCAAAGTCCTCGAGTGGTACCCCATTAGCAATATCGTTAGTACCCATATATATAATTATTATGTCGGGCTTCTGCTCATTTTTGTTATGTAACTGTGAAGCTCCCTCTACACCTGATCTTAATCCCGGTTTTGTGTCCGTTACCCTTGAGGCAGAGCAGGAATTGTTAACGCACAGCTTGCCTCTAAGTCCTTTTACGACTTGATACCACCATGTGTCATCAAGGTCAAGGCTTCCTGCCCTGTAATATGTGAGATTGTCCGCAAGTGTAGAATTATAGTCTGCTGAATCACTGTAGCCCTCGTAGGTGGTTATGCTGTCTCCAAGGAAAGAAATATGCCTTTTAGACTCTTGAGAGAATGCCAAAAAGAGAGCTGTGGCAGCTATCGCTGCAATCAGCAATGCAGGGATAACGTGTTTTTTAACCGTAAACCGCTTCATTACCAATAAAGCTCCCATTCCGGGTCGAGCATTCTATGGAGCGCCTCCATATAAAAGTAGTCACCCCAGATATTCATCTCGTCAACGCCGAGACCGCCGGGCTTACTGTATGTGCCGTGGAGAAGCAGACCGTTTGCCTCGGGAACGTCCTTGGTTATGTAGTTGTCTATAAGGGAATTCATAATGCGCTTTGCGGCGTTGGCATAGAGCTCACGGCGTGAGTCGTTCTCGTCCAAGTGCTTAATACCCTCAAGGAGGGCGCACAGTGCTATTGCCGCGCTGGAGGAGTCTCTGGGTTCATCACCCGACGTGAAGGAAAGGTCCCAATACGCCACGTAATCCTCAGGCAGGTAATGGAGATAATAATCTGCCGTTGCGCAGAACGTGTCCAAAGCCGCCTCGTCTTCTACGTAAATATAGGTTAGGAGAGGACCGTACATACCCCACGCCTGTCCTCGGGACCAGGTTGAATCATCACTGGCTCCCTGAGCTGTAACACCCCTTAAAGGTTCGCCTGTTTCCTTGTCAAAGTAGTAGGTGTGGTAGGTGCTTCCGTCCTCGCGATAGCACACACTGAGCGTTGTCTTGAAGTGGTTGTAGGCAATATCCCTGTACTTATCGTCACCGGTTTGCTCGCTTGCCCAGTAGAGCAACGGAATGTTCATAAGGCAGTCTACGATAAGACGGTAATTGTCATCTGCGCCAACGTTACCCCACGCCTGAATGAATTTCGAACTCTCGTGGTATCTGGTTATCAGGTTGTCTGCCGCGAGCAGTGCCGCCTCTTTTGCCGTCTCGTTATTTGTAAGCTTGTATGCCGCAACACATGAGGGCATAAAGACAAAGCCCATATCGTGGTGATTCACTCCAATTTTGTTTTCTATTCTGTAGTAGTAGGAGTCGATTTGTGAGGTAGCCACATCGAGATACTTCGTGTTGCCCGTCAGCTCGTATGCATGCCAGAGTATTCCCGTCCAGAAGCCGGTGTTCCAGCCGCCGGTATTACTCACTGCACTATATACGTTGTTTTTGCTGTTATGAGAGGGGAATTTATCAGTGAAGGTGGGAAGTGCATAATCTATCTTCTTTATCGCTTCGGCGAGAGCATATTCGAGCTTCTCTCGGGTAAGCTCAAAGCTTGAATACTTTTCCTCAAAGCTAATTTCACCACCTTCGGTGTTATCGTTACTGCCGGTGTCGTCATCATCGCCCCCCGGAACCTCTGCTTTATTGCAGGAGGTCAGAAGGATATTAAGTGCCATAATAAACACTACAAACAGTGCAAGTAGTCTTTTATTCATCTGTAGGTTCTCCTGTCATTTATTTTCTTACAAAAGTAATACTAACACTTTCGCCGTCCATCTCACCTACGGTAAAGGTGTAGCCAAGTGCCTCGCCCGAGTCGTCCTTGATACTGCCCGAAAGCGAGTCACCCGTCACGTAGGTGTAGGAGCCGTCATAGCATTTAACAAGCTCGATAAGGTTATCCTCCGTGCCGTAGCCGTCAGAGGAGGGGGTGGAGTTGTTGTTGTAGACGTCGTAGTATATTTCGCCCTCAATCTCCTCGCTGAAAAGTGAAGCGTTAACGTGATATACAACCACGCCGCCCCTTTCGAAGTATCCGTAATCTCCGCCGTTCAGCCCGTCCATAGTGTAGTATACAACAATGTAGTATTCCTGATATGCGCCCAGGCTCTCGTCCCAATCATTAGCGAGGATTACGGTATCTCCCGCCTTGGAGAAGCGGTCGAGAGTGAGCGTAACCGTGTCACCGACAACAAGCCGCGACGAGGTTATCCAGCCGAAGTTGAACTTGGTATACGCGTTGTTATCTCCTGCCATGGAGTCCATAATATCACAGCCGCCGAGAGGCTCGCCATCGTAGGAGGTATCGTAATAATCGTCCGCGCCGAGAATATGACCGAACTCGTGTATGAAGGTGTAGGTGTTCATAACTGTGGGGTCGTCATAGCTTACGTTGCCAAATTTATCGTAGCTTTCGTAGAGGAACTGGTATGACGCCCATATATAATCGTTTGCAGAAACACCGTCGTACTCGTACAGATCGTCTTGGCTGTCTGCATATACGTTCCAATATCTGTAAGCCCAGAAGAAGTCCTCTTCGCCTATATCAAGAGTGTTGATAAGTACTACCGAATCAATATAGCCGTTACCGTCGGAGTCGAAGTCGGAAAGGTCCATAATCTCGGCAAGATAAGCGAGAGCCTCGTCCATAACGAGCTGGTCGCCGATAGCTATTTCGTCACCGTAGTAATCGTAGGTTGCCCCGTAGTAATAGCTGCTGGAGTTTTCGGGAGTAAACCAGAAGTCAAGCACCGTAATATCTAAGGAAAGCTGACCGTAGCTGGATATGTAATAGTAGTCGTAAACGGAGTAATAATCGCACACGCCCCCCGCCGTAAAGGCATTTACGAGAGCGTCCGTGGTATATCCGCGGCTTGCCGCAGTCGCGTCCTTAAATTGGACGGGAATAACCAGAACGGCAGGTGAACCAACCGTAGGACAGCCGTCAATATAATATCCCTGGTCGGTGACGTCCTTCACCTTTTCACCGAGGGTGAAATCTACGTCATAAACTCCGTCGCCGTCATCCTCGGGCAGCCCTGCGCCCTCGTTGGTTATGACGTCGGAGGAGGGAATACCCCCACCCGTGTCGTCGGAATCGCCATTTCCCGAGTCACCCGAACCACCCGAGCCGCTGCCCGAATCGTCGGGGTCAAGTGAGAGCGTTTCGGAGTAAACGTAAAGGTCAATAACGCAGTTGCCCTCGTAGCTATAGAAGGATACGTCAACTACAATATCACCCTTCACGTAGCAGTACCAGGTGTCGCCGTACTCGTCCTCGTATTGGTCGTAAAGCTCGTAGTCGTAGAACTTAAGTCTGTAAGCCTCGAAATCCGCCTCTGTATTACCAAAGGTAAAGAAGTTCATTCCGTACTCGTAATCGAACTCCCCGTAATAGCCCTCAATGGAGTAATCATTATTAGGCACGAAGGGAATAACCTCGCCTATGTACTGAAGGAAAAGAGCCTTTTCCTCGTCGGTGAAATCTGTGTAAATATACTCGCTATCGGAGCCTGAGCCCCCACCCGTGTTGCCGGAATCGTCGGGGTCAAGTGAGAGCGTTTCGGAGTAAACGTAAAGGTCGATAACGTAATACTCATCAAAATGATAGAAGGATACGTCAACTACAATATCACCCTTCACGTAGCAGTACCAGGTGTCGCCGTACTCGTCCTCGTATTGGTCGTAAAGCTCGTAGTCGTAGAACTCAAGTCTGTAAGCCTCGAAATCCGCCTGTGTATTGCCGAAGGTATAGAAGTTCATTCCGTGCTCGTAATCAAACTCCTCGTAGTAGCCCTCAACGTAATACTCATTGTTAGGCACGAAGGGAATAACCTCGCCTATGTACTGAAGGAAAAGAGCCTTCTCACCTTCGGTGAAATCTGTGTAAATATACTCGCTCTCGGAGCCTGAGCCCCCACCCGTGTTGCCGGAATCGCCGCCCTCGGGAGTGTTACCGCCCTGGTCACCGCCCTCGGGAGTGTTACCGCCCTGGTCACCGCCCTCGAGAGTGTTACCGCCCTGGTCGCCGCCCTCGGGGGCGTTACCGCCCTGGTCGCCGCCCTCGGGAGTGTTACCGCCCTGGTCGCCGCCCCCGGGAGTGTTACCGCCCTGGTCGCCACCTTCGGGAGTGTTACCGCTCTGGTCGCCGCCCTCGGGAGTGTTACCGCCCTGGTCGCCACCCTCGGGTGCGTTATCTTCAGCGGAGTACAAAAGCACCTCGATAATAAGCTTTCCGTCCTCGCGGTAGCTGCAAATATCGACTCTCGCATCGCCCTTGGAGTAAACCGTGTGAGCTGCCTCTTTGCCGTCGAGATATCCGTCCTCAAGCTCGTACTCGGCGAAGAGCAAAAGATAATCCAAAAGCTCCCCGTCGGTATTTCCTACGGTATAGAATAGCACCCCGTCCTCGGTTTCCTTAACGTAATACTCATCATTTGCAAGGAAGGGAATATCCGCGCCTATCTCCTCTTTAATCAAAGCAAGCTCGGAGGGAGTAAAGGCAAGATAAGTATACTCCGAGCCGCCCTCGTCCCCGTCACCGTCGGGAGGAGTACCAACGCAGGAGGTCACAATCCCAACCGTGAACAGCAGAAGCAGCAATAAACTAAACAGCTTTCTCATAATTTTACCTCGTATCATTAACCTAAAGTTTTACAGTGTATCTATCAACTAAATTCACCTAGTCTTTTAAAACCATTTTATCACAAAGCTAAGGATAATTCAACTCATATATTCAAAATAATAGATAAAATTACAAAAAGCTTGATTTGTCTACTAATCTATGGTGTACTTAGTAGGTGTTCACCACCGAAATCCTCTACGAGAGGCAATGCTGCGCACCCTGAAGGCGAAGGCTGCCCGCAAGGCTCCCTAAAATCCACCGTGCCTCGCCCCCCTCGGTTTTCTTACTAAAGCTCGTCTGACCCACCGCTTTCCCTATAAGCACTCCGACGAAAGCGAGCTGCCCCCAAGAAAATTCGCAGTCCCGACTTTCAGCATAAACCGCAGACAAAAGCATAATCCAAGGCTGAGCCGTGACCTTCGTCGCTTCGGCTCAGCCCTTTTATTGCCGTCTCCCCTCTGCCGCTATTGACATAAAACCGCATTTATGTTAAAATATCCTCGTAAATTCGCGCAAATTTTTAAAAGACTTACAGCCTTTAACGAATAACGCCCGAAAGAAAGGAGCGTCCAAAGTATGATTTGGCTTGTTGATTATACCCATTATGAAAAAGAAATAGACAAGGAGCTTCTTGAGTGCAAGCGCGACTATTTCAGAATAAAGAGCTACAAAAGATATAATATAATCGGCAAAACCGCGCCTGTGAAAACGAAGGTGTACTCTACGGGACTTCTGCGAATAGCCACGTTGCTCAGCCGTTCGGGTATTGAGGTCAGATATTTGCACTACTATATGCTCGAAGAGCTTCTCGAGCAAGGCGCGACACCTCCCGAGGTGGTGGCTTTTTCCTGCGTTTGTCCCACGGTTCCTATGTGCGCGGAGCTTGCGGAGAGGATAAAGAGCCTGTCTCCCGGCACGAAGGTTCTGCTCGGTGGCGTTCACGTTAACGTAGCCGAGGAGGAAACGAGGCTGAGATACCCGATTTTTGATAGGCTCATTGTCGGCTACGAGCTTGAGGCGGCGGAGAAAATAGCGGGGCGCAGACTGAATAATCAAGGAGAGGGCTACGTCGACTATTCTCTTTTGCCATACCATATATCCGATTACGCCATAAACACCTTTACGAATATGGGCTGTCCCTTTTCCTGTAAGTACTGCGTTGACGGCTTGGCGCCTCATTTCACAGCAAGCGAAAACGGTCAGCTGGACCGGCTGAAACAGCTTCTTCCGAGTAGAAATCTCGTCCACTTTTTCGACAGCGTTCTCGGTTATTCAAAAGAGGGAATAGCCCGCGTATGCCGCGCCATCGAGAGCTGCAACCACGACCTTATCCTGAGCTGCGATATGCGTGCGGATATTCTCACCCCCGAGCTTGTCAGGGCATTGTATAAAGCAGGCTTCCGCGAAATCCGCTTGGGAATGGAAAGCTCAAACGAGGAGCTTCTAAGCGGCAACGGCAGAACCCTGAGCTTTTCCACCTTCCGAGGGCAGCTGGAGCTTATACGCGAAAGCTCCGATATGTACGTGACACTCTACACCATAACGGGACTTCCGGGAACGACTCCCACCATACAGCAAGCAACCCTCGAGGAGTGTGACAGGCTGTTTTCCCTCGGGCTTGTGGACGAAATAAAAAACGCGCTCTACGTACCCTATCCTATGAAAAACGTGAACTATGCCGAGCGAGGAATTCAGATTACCTCCACCGATTGGCGAGGGTACGACAGGCAAAGCTATCCCGTATACCGCACCCCCGAGATGAGCGAGGACGAGCTTTGGCGAATGTATATTGACACCGCAAGGACTATTAATAACAGCTGGCTTAAGAGCATAGGCTACTCGCGCTTTACGGACGTGCCGGAAATTCCCGACTATTATTCCGAGTACGTTGAAGCAAAATATATGAAAAAATAAAAGCAATCGGAGAACGCGTATGAAATACGACACCTTTATTTGCTACAGAGGAAAATCGGTATCCGACGGAATAAGCGAAAAGCTCGCCGCCCAGATATATAACGCTATATGTGACAACCCGGATTTCGGGAAAGTATTCTTCGCCCCTGCGTGCGGAAACTACAATTTCATAGAGCAGGCGGAAAGCATAATTTCCGAGGTTAAAAGGTTTATTGTGGTCCTATGCCCCGACTTTTTCAAGGGCTTTTTGAAGGAGGACGGCACACCCGATAAGAGGGAGTCTGCCACCTATAACGAGCTTCTGGCTGCCTTCGGAAACGATGATTTAAGCTTCGTTCCCGTTTTTGCTATGAACTTTTGGTGGAGTGACGAAAATAAGGCTACCGTCAATAATATCTTCGGCGATGACTTTGACACCGACAGGCTTTTCCATATGACGGGCTTACATCTGCCTACGGGCGATTTTTCTGCCTCCCAAGTGAAAAAGCTTATTGATGACGGCAAGGACAGCAGCACAGAGCAGCTCCCCTCGTCCCGTGAGAGACTCGAGAAATACCTCAGCTACAGTATAGGCACCGTAATGAGCGAGGACGCACTCATACTTCTCGAGGATATGACCGAGAGGGAGGTGGGCAAAAGAAGCACGGGCTACACCACCGACGTTTACGAGTTTATGCGAGCCTGCAACGAAAACAGCAATATTATGCTGATGCCTAAAAGGTTCATAGACGAATATAATAAGCAGAAGGAGATTTGCCGTCTTGACGATAACGGCTTTTGCTATTGGAAGCTTGATTTCGGCTCCGACTCCGAGTACGGCGAATCAATCAGCGTATGTTCCGTATGCTTTGGTGCAATCCTCTCGTATTATTTCCTGAAAAACGACCTGTTCCGTATGGAAGGGCTGATGAGTGAAGAGGAGAGGCAGGGCGCCGCCGAGTTCGTGAAGAAGGTAGCCTCGGGCGCTGTGAACCTGCTGATAGCCCTTCGCTCCCCCATAGAGAAGACCTGGCCCTCCAATTGGGAGTTTATAGCCAGAAACGGACATATTAACGCCCAGTTTATTGAGGGTACCATAAACCAGACAACCCTTAGCCTGTCCACTCTGCTCATTTGCGATTTTTTGCCTGCGGTGAAGGGCAGAGCAGCAAAGGACGTTACCTACGAGGAACAGGAAATATTCAAGAAAAGATACGAATATATTTCCGAGAGTATTGATAAGCTTATTGACTGCAGAATAATATCCGCGAAGCGGAGATGGTGTCCCACCGAAAGCGGTTGGGGATATATGCCGGGCTCTAAGCGCCGCCGTCCGCTGCCCACCTCGTTCGGCTTTGACGTTCTTACCAAATTCAAACGCACGATTTCCGATTGGATGGACGTTTTTTCTGTATCCGACAGAGAGCTTTGCGCCAAGCTTGCAGGTATGACGGAGAAAATAGACAGCATTCTCTCCGAGATTATTCTCACCTTCAGCGAGCATCAGAGAGAGGACGGCGCCTTCACAATGCAGGGCAACCCCGAAGCTCCCCCCTCGGTTACTCATACAGCCAAGGTGCTTAAATCCTTGCTTACCTACGATAACTCCTCAAAGGACTCAGCAATAGACGAGAAAATAAACAAGGTAATAAATCGCTCTGTAGATTTCCTTATGAAATTCGACCCGCACTACGTGGTGAAGGGACTTCCCGATGAGGAAATATTTGAGAGCTTCAAATACAGCGACGCCGAAAACAGCAAGGGCGAATCCTACGAGAACAGCGGCGAGCTGCTTTACGTTGACGCACTTATAAAGGCGGCTGAGCGGGAATACAAATCCGGAAACGTTGACAGAGCGCGTGAGCTGTTTTCAAAGGCTCGTGCCGTGTTTAACAGATTTGCCTCCGACGAAAACGGTTTTGTACGTATCGACGGAGAGTCGGGTGACGACGTGCTTATGATAAGCGGTAGAAATCCGAACCTCCGCTATCCCATATTCCGCCTGTATTTCTACCGTATGGTTGTAGATGACCTTTTGAAATATATGGACCTTGACGGAGGTGTATAATGAGCAGAGCCGCAAAATTTTCAACCTGGAACGTCGGCAGCCTTCTTTCCAACCTCGCAAGAAATACCGCCACTCTTATTAACACCGTAAAGCAGGACGCGCCTGACGTTTTGTGTATGCAGGAGTTGCCTTACTCGCAGGATTTGTGGGATAAAATCAAGCAGAACTGCGGATTTGAACATTTCTATTACTATAAAACCTCTCGCTCTCACGTAGCGGAGGGGTGGGATATGGGCATTGGAATATTTTCAAAATATCCCCTCTCCGACCTCGCCGTCCGCGAGCTTACTCTTCCCACTGAGAGAATATTCTACGGCGGCAGAGAGGAAAGCTGGCACAGAAAGTTTTACCTGAAGGCGGCCCTCTCCTTAAACGGCAGCTCCGTGACGCTGTTCACAGGACACGGCTTCCCCTTTTACAGATACGGCTTATCCGAGGAGGAGCATTCCTCCGTGTACGGCGAAATAGACAGCTTTATATCCGAATGCTCTCCCACTCCCGATTACGTTATCTGCACCGACTTCAACGCATATAACGCCGTTCGGTTTATGCCCTTCGTATCCCGTACTCACCGAGACGTCTTTGCCGACACCCCCACAAGACCCACGGGAAGGAAAACCGACGCTATAGTCATACCAACAGCAAAGGATATACTCGCCTCCCGTAACGAGACAGTGGATGGAATGGACCACAACTACCTTTCGGTAACCGTTTCTCTATAAGCCGAAACCCCACATCGTATAAGTCACACAACGGAATTTTATATCAACGGCATTTTACACCAACAGCATTTATACTAACAGCATTTTATACTAACAGCATTTAATGCTAACAGATTTTAATACCAACAGCATTTAATACAAAAAGGACGAAGAATTCCTCACATTCTTCGTCCTTATCCTTATATTTCTCCGAGAAAGTCACGCGAGTTGAAGCTGTTTTTCTTGCTCCACTCAACGTTGAAGCGCTCGAGAATTTCGGGGTAGTATTCGTTGTTATCAGGGTCGCTGCCCACGCATATTTCCTCTCCGAGGGAGGTGTAATTATAGATTACAGTCAAGTCCTCGTATGAGTACACGACGGCGCGATAAGCGGTCCATACGTATTGATAGTCCTCTCTGCCTTGGAAATCTGTAAGACTGTGGTCAAGATACCATTCATCCTTGCTTGCGATGTATTCCTGCCAACCGATAACGTCGGTGTACTTTCCGTTATACGGATTCTGATACTCCTCCACACCCTTTGCTGACAAGGATTGCTTTGCCTCCGTTAAATAACGCTCCATCGTTTCGCGGTTTTCAAAGCTGACCTCAAGGTACAGGTCCACCTGCGACCTGTCCACCTCTTTGTAAAAATACGTGTACTTAGCTACCGTCATATCGTTCGTGATACTCTTCGGGAAATATGAGGGAAGCTTCACGTCACCGTCAAGAACTCCGTAGTTCTGAACGTCCTCTGTATACGAGCAGCCGTATGCTCCGTTCGCAATTGAAATAAAGATACCGCAAAGCGACGCGATATGCGCCACAGGGATAAGCAGGATAAGTAAAACCAAACAAATAATTCCGATAACTTTTTTGCTCTTGAACATCAGCACCGCAAGGGCGACGATTACGGCGAGAGCAAGCGCCATAATCCCAACGAATGTGAGCGCCACCTTAAGCGCAGCCTCGCTGTGGTAAAGATAAGACAGCCCTCCTACGTAATATGTGCCGAGGAAAAATGCCGCCAAGCCAAACGATAATATAGCCGCGACGGTAACGACAATTTTCGCGATTTTCAGTCCTTTATCCATATACGTTCTCCTTTCTTTCATTGCCACCGTGAGTGCGGATTGCTCCGAAATTCGGATTTGTTCGCTTGTTCAAAAATATTATACCGTAATAACTGCGGAAAGTCAAGTATCCGCTGTCACTCAACCGCCGCCTGTGCGAGATATTCCGTCGGAGTCATTCCCGTATACTGCTTGAACATAGCAGTAAGGTAATGCACGCTTGACATATTCATCATCTCGGCAATATTCGTAAGCGTATACCGCCCGTCGGTCAAAAGCTCCTTCGTATAGCTTATGCGAAGGGTGTTTACGTAGTCGATTACGGTTAGCCCGTAAACCGCCTTGAAGGCTCTGGAAAGAGTGGTCTTATTAGTATTAAAAAGGAAGCAGAGGTCTAAAAGCCGTATTTTATGGCAGAAATTGCAATCTAAATACTTCTTTACGTCGCTTGCAAGGCGCAGCTCCGCCTCGTCCGTACCGATGGAACGGAGCCTTTTCGACCTCTCCTCGTTTTCCTTCAGACGTAAGCACTTTATTAAGAATATCTCCAGATAATTCTTTATCATCTGGTCCGCGCCGTAGGTGTAGCTCCGTCGCTTTTTCATATCCTTGACTCCGGGCACGTTGTAGGGCGGCATATAAACCGTCAGCCCCTCCTTTACTATCTCGGCGAGCATTTTCGTCAGCTCCTCGGTCAGAGGAAGAGGTGCCCGTGTCAGCTCCGAGAGCCTCTCCGAGTCGCACTTGAAGCCGATAATTACGATGTTCGGGAACACCGCCTCGCCGCAGCTTAAGGCGTGCCCTTCTCCCGCGCCGTGAATAATCATCTCCCCCTCGCAAAGCTTACCCGAGTAATTATCAGAATCTATTGTAATGGAGCCCTTTTCCGCATATACAAGCTCAGAGAAGCCGTGGGAATCCTTCTTTGTGTCAAAGCTCCTTGAAAACTCAAAATAGTGAACGTTGGCAAGGCTCGATACGTTTATCTCGTTTTTGAAGCTTTTGAGTATAAAATCCATAACGTCCTCCTTAATAATTTACAATATTATACCATATATTGACGATTTTGTAAAGACTATATTTTTCCCGTATGCTAGAATATACTTGTATACTAATGTTTTAAAGGAGAAAACCAATGAAAAGAATATGTATTCCCGATTATGAGTATCAGGAGAGGATTAAGAAAGCCGCAAAGCTTGTAGCTGAACGCGGACTTGACGTTATGCTTGTCGCATCTACCGAGAGCGACTATGCCAACGCCAGATATTTCTCGGGCTTCTGGCCTCTCTTTGAGCGCGCAGGCGTAGCAATTTCCGCGACAGGCGATGCCGCCCTGCTCGTAGGACCCGAGTCTGCAGTTTTCGGCAAGGATTGGTCGAAGATTGAGAAGGTGTTCGTGCTTCGCGAGTTCCGCGAGTCTGCCGACCCCTCCTATCCCGAGCTTACCGCATCTACCTTTAAGGAAGTTTTCAGCTCCATCGGCGTCAAGGGCGACAATATTAAAATCGGACTTGGCAGCTACGTTGAGTGTACTCTTCCGATTTACGAGGGACTTGTTGACTCCTATCCCAAGGCAGAGATTGTTAAGTGTAACGACATAATGGTTTCCCTCCGTCAGATAAAGAGCGAAAACGAGCTTGCCTGCATACGCGAGGGCTTCCGCATTATCGAGCTTGCAACCGACGAGGTTATCAAGAGCCTGCGTCCCGGTGTAACCGAGCTTCAGATGGTCGGCGTAGCGCAGAGAGTAATTTATGAAAACGGTGCGGAGTACGAGGGACTTCCTATGTACGTTTTCTCAGAGGAAAGCACCCGTCACGCAATCTCCCGTTCAAGATACAGAGAAATTGGCAAAAACGATATAGTCCAGCTTAACCTCTCGGCAAAGATTGACGGATATTCTCCCTCTATCGGCTTGCCCGTAGTAATGGGTAAGCTGGAGGGCGAGCGCCGCGAGATTGTCGAGTTCTGCCACAAGATGCATCATTGGACAGAGCAGCAGCTCAAGGCAGGCGCTTACGCCGACGATATTGCGAAAAAGTTCCTTCAGATGTATAAGGACGCAGGCTACGGTGACAACTACGTCTACGGTCCCTGCCACGGTACGGGTATGATTGAGGTTGAGGCGCCCTGGATGGAGACCTCCACCCACTATCCTCTCGAGGAGAATATGACCTTCCAGATAGACACCTTCATCTCAGGCCCCACCTTCGGCTGCCGTTGGGAGAAGGGCGCCGCTATCAAGGCTGACGGCTGCGAGAGCTACACCGACTATCTCAAGAAGGGAATAATAGAGTTAGGCTTCTGATATGAGTACAGTAGGAAAGAAAAATTGGATAATCCCCGACTGCGAGCTTCCGCCCGAGGGAGAGGGAATACTTAAAGGACACGAGAGCGTTATCGTAGTTAACGATAGCCAAAGACCCGCGAAAATAAAGGTGACACTCTTCTTTACGGACAGCGAGCCCTATGACAAAATAGAGTGGACCGTTGAGCCGAAAAGGGTTAAGTGCTTCCGTATGAACGTTCCGGAGCAGATGAGCGGATTTAAGGTACCCCTTGAAACCCAGTACGCGATGAAGCTTGAGAGCAGCGAGAAAATCGTCGTCCAGTACGGCAGACTCGATAACAGACAGACGAACCTCGCCTACTATACGACCATCGCTTTCTGACGCTTAAAAAACATAACAACTGAAAATATCCAAACAAAAACAAAAGCAGAAAGGCTACGAAAATGTATTTAGATAACTGCTTTCCAAGAGAAGTAAAGTCCGCAAAAGAGAAAAATATTCCCCTCGTTATAGTCGGCGGCACCGTTGAATACCACGGAGCCCATTGCTCCTACGGCTGCGACACCCTTATTGCCGAAGGACTTGTCAAGCGCCTCTCGGAGAGAAAAGAAATTCTCATAGCTCCGACTATTTCCTATAGCCCTGCGAGCTACGCGGTAGGCGGCAGAAGCAGCGGAACCGTTCACGTTGAGGAGCGCGCCTTCGAAAATTACGTATATTACGTATTCAAAAGTCTGTTGTATGCAGGCTACAGAAATATCTACGTAGTTATTCATCACCAGTTTGAGGACGAAAGCGAAATGCCTATGACCCTTTGCTACCGTATGGCGGCGAAAAGAGCTACTATGGAGTATCTGGAGGCAACTCTCGGCGAGGGCTGGTGGGGAAGCGAAAGCTACTCCGACTACTACGAGCAGCTTGAAGGAGCCAATAACCCCTTCGGCTGGATAAAGGTTATCCCCACGATGAGCACCGCAGTACAGCACGCCACAGGCTATGACCACGCAGGAAAGTACGAGACCTCTCTTCTTATGGCGCTCTATCCCGATTGCATCGACCTTAGCCGTATCGACGATGTGAAGCATTGGTTCACGGAGTCCGCAAGAGAGGCAAACTGTGAGCTTGGCAACAAAATGGCGGAGCTTTCCTTGGAATACTTAGATGGTGCTATAAAATAACCAAAAGCAAGAATTCTGTCGAAAAACAGAGGCAGAAAACACCCTTTTGAACACAAAACAAAAAGGCGCGAGAAAGGAGCTGTACTCTTAAGGGCACTTTTGAGATACAATAGAATACATTACCTACCGACAGGAAAAGGACGAAGAGTTACAAAAACTCCTCGTCCTCTTTTCTTTGCAAGCACTGCATTTGTGGTTACAAATGCAGATAGTGAAATATTTTGCTTTGCAAAATGTGAAATAATGTTCTGTCGAACATTGTGAAATATCTCGCTCCGCTCGATGTGAAATGAAATAAATCCCCTCACGCCCGCAGGCATTTCACTCGCTGAAAGCGAATTTCACGCACGAAGTGCATTTCATAAATCCCCTAAGGGATTTATTTCGTTGCGCAGTGTCCTTAAGGGCACTGCGCTAAAGCTCTCGCGCCTTTTTTATATAATATCACTTCAGTATAAGTCCGATAATCCAAACCTCTAGCCTATCGGGAAGGAATGAAAGAAGTCGAAGCAGCGGATTTCTGTTAAGGTTATATACGTATCTTGGCTTTTTCGAGCTGAGCGCCCGTGCTGCAATACGCCCAACCCTCTCGGGGTGTACGTTCCTTGCCTCCACGCTGTCCACAATACCCTTGAACCTTTTAGCGTTATATTTGTATAACTCCGTTTTCTCGGTGAAGCGGTCCAGAGCCGCCGTAGAATCCCCGAGAAGGGAGGTTTTCACCGCGCCAGGGCGAATAACCGACACCGTAATACCGAGGAGATTAAGCTCCATACGCAGAGAGAAAGCGTACCTCTCAAGGGCTGTCTTAGTTATTCCGTAAATACCCGTAAAAGGTAGCGGGTCGAGAGGAGCAAGCTCGCTTGAAACTATGAGAACGCGGGACCCTCGGCGCAGAAGAGGCATCATAGCCTTCGTCGTCCTGTATACGCCGAAAAGGTTTATATCAAATATTCGAAGGAACCTCTCCTCGTCCATTTCAATAAGCGAGTCAAGGTCGTAAATGCCCGCCGTATGCACAAGGGCGTATAGCTCGCCCTCCGACCCCGAGATTTCTCGGACAGCCCGTTCAACGTCACAGCTATTCCTGACGTCACAACGAATATTTATCACGTTTTCAAGAGAAAAATCGCGGCAGTCTAACCCGTAAACCTTGTAGCCCTCAGCTGCAAGCCTTTTGCAAATTTCCTCTCCCATACCTCCGGCAGCGCCGGTAACAGCAACAGCTCTCATATATTCCGTCCCTTATTGCAGTTCTTTTTTCTTATTTTACCATAAAGGACGGCAAAAATCAATAGCTCTCCGTAACGTATTCCTTCATTCCCACAGCGGAAAATATCAACGCCCCCACAGGCAGGATAAGGAGCAGCAGCCTTGCGGGTAAGCTGCCGTAGAATGCAACCGTAACCGCGGCTACCGCAGCCGTGAGAGCTGTCGCCTTGAGAATGCCTCCAACTCCAATCTCGCCTATAACCCTCCTTCCCGAGGGCAGAAGATAAATCACTAAAGCGGCGGTTGCATAAGATAATAGAAGCGAAAGACCTGCCCCAAGGTATTCAAGGCGCGGCACCAAAAGGAGATTTACGCCGATATTAACCGCAGCCCCTGTCACAAGTGCCGCCGAGGAAAGATAGGACCGTCCCTCGTACACCCCTACAACCGTCCCCACCGAGAGAAGGAAGGCGGGAAGGGTTGCCATAGCAATAGGGAACACCGCAGGCAAGGCAACCGAGTAGCTCTCGGGCGTCAGAAGCGACAGTGCCTCGGGAGCGAGAGCCGTCAGTATTACGGTCAGGGCCCCAAGGGTCACGTATATTCGCCCAACCGTCTCGCCGACTTTGCCCACCTCTCCCGATTTAAGCTTCCGCATTATCCAGGGGTGGAGAGCCGACCCGAGGCTTGCGGTAATAAAGGTCAGCCCTACGCCGATGGAGTGAGCAACCGCATAAGGCGCAAGAGCCTCCGACCCCATATACGCCGACACGATAAGCTTGTCCGCCTGGGAGATAACCGCCGCCGCCAAGGTCCCCGGGAGCAGGGGGAGGGAATACCTCAAAATAAATTTCCACCCCTCCCATCGGAAAAGCCCCTCTTTTATGCACCTCACTATAAAAGGTACCGCAACAATTCCCGATACCAAAAGCAGCCCGAGTATTCTGGCGAAAGCCCCCTTGATTAAAGCCATAATCAGAATTGAAACCGCAGGTGAGAGCAGCGCGCATACGGCATTTACAGCCGCCGCCTTCCCGTAGGAGTAGGAATATTTAAGCTCTGCGCACATAGCGGCTATTCCGATATCAAAGATTAGCTGTATAAAAAGAAAGGGAACGAAAATCCCCTCGATTAGCAGAACCCCTCGCAGGAGAAATACCGCCAAGCATACGGGTATCACCGTGCAGAGGGATAACCCAACCGCAGAGGCTGTAAACTTCCGCCTGCCGTCCGAGAACTCAATTAGACCCTTATACATTGCGCTGCCCGTTACGCCCGAGGTGCAAACAACGCTCATCAGCGCAAGCACCGTAATATACAGAGTGTACCTTCCGTACTCCCCGCGGGACATTATGCGAGTGAATATAGGAGTGAAAAGAAGTCCCACCCCCTTCGCCAACGCCCCCGACACCGTGTACCAGAGCGAAGCCTTCGCAGGAACCTTAAGTCCCCGACCTAAAAAACCGTTTGACATTATATGTGAACCTCACAAATTACAAGTTACCAAAGTGCGAAACCGTCAAATTTAACTAAAATCAAGTCAAAATGAAGGCAATTTTGCAACTTTCAGATAAAATCTTGCAAAAAGCCTAAAAACTTACAAAAACCTATTGATTTTCGCACCTTTTTGTTTTATAATATTCCCATATAAATAAATTTTTATTATTAGGAGATAAGTCCCATGTTCAAATCCGAGTATTTAAACGACCTTATGGCGAGAGTTATCGCGCGTAACCCGGGCGAGCCCGAGTTCCACCAGACCGTAGAGGAGGTTCTCTCTTCTATCGAGCCCGTTCTCGAGCAGAGCCCCGAGTACATCACCTCAGGTGTTATGGAGCGCCTCGTCGAGCCCGAGAGAATAATTAAGTTCCGCGTTCCGTGGACCACCGACGACGGCAAGGTTATGGTTAACCGCGGCTTTAGAATTCAGTTCAACAGCGCAATTGGTCCCTACAAGGGCGGACTCCGCTTCCACCCCTCTGTAAACGAGAGCATTATTAAGTTCCTCGGCTTTGAGCAGACCTTCAAAAACTCCCTCACCAGCCTTCCTATGGGCGGCGGTAAGGGCGGCTCCGACTTCGACCCCAAGGGCAAGTCCGACGCAGAGGTTATGCGCTTCTGCCAGAGCTTTATGACCGAGCTTGCTAAGCACATCGGTGCTGATACTGACGTTCCCGCAGGTGACATCGGCGTAGGTGCACGTGAGATTGGCTATCTTTACGGTCAGTACAAGAGACTTCGCAATGAATTTACAGGCGTTCTTACAGGTAAGGGCCGT
>JAFUPM010000038.1 GCA_017481225.1 Clostridia bacterium | reverse complement strand
TGGCTTGAACTGATTTTTAGAAAAGGTAAAATAACAGAAATAACCTACAAGGATTTAAGAAACAAATGCGGTTCGATACGGCGCAGACTCATCGCCTCCATCACCACCGCAAAGGAAAATAGTTAGGGACAAATGTTACTTTTGAGCGAAACTCAAAAGTCTGTTTTACAGCAGTACGGTATAACATAACGAAAAAAGGAGAGCAAAATGAATAATCACTGGAATGGTAAACTATGGTATGCATACGGTACCTCTATGACAAGCATTAAGCAAGGAGAATACGTTCCCGTTGTGGAAGAGCTTTCGGGTATGACCGTTGTAAATCTCGGCATTCCCGGGGGATGCCTGACACCTGACGGTTATGGCAAAGGTAACACCAAGCGCGCCGTGATGAATATGGATGACGGCAAGGAAAACGCGGACCTTATCACACTTGAGGTTTTGCCGAACGAGGGAGCCATGGTAGGAAATATCTATGACACGGACGATCAATCCTTCTGCGGTTGCTTCAATCAGTGTTTAAGGTACTTACAAGAAAATACCAAGGCGCAGATCGTTGTTATTATTATGATCGGTGGGAATGACAAGACTCCCGATACGGTAATCGAAAGCAGAAAAATAACCCAATTTGAATTTGCCGAAATAATAGAGCGTGTGGCGAAGTTAAACGGTGTTCCTGTGATTAATGTGTTTTGCGAAGCCGGTTTTGGCTACGCCCGTGTGAAGGCGGGAGAATATCAGCTGGATCACATACATCTGAACAAACTTGGTGGGAAGAATATGGGCCAATTTGTTTGGAGCAAATTAAAAGATATTCCTTTGTGGGAAACAGAATAAAATATACCTTTTGTCGTTACAACCCCCGTTTTTGGCATAAAAATATACCTTTTGGAGTCTTGACCCACGTCGAGTCCGTCGTGCCGTTGACACGCCGACTCGACAACTAAGTTTGCCTGCGGCGAGTGAAGTTTTCTTACGAAAGTGAAGTTGCCTATCGGCAGTGAAGTTTGCGCCACGAGTGGCGCAAGTGAGAAGTTACTTTGGGGCGAGCTTAACTTCACTTTGCGAGGGATGCGAGCAAAACTTCACTGTGAGCGAAGCGAACAACTTCACTACGAGCGTTAGCGAGTAACTTCACCAATTCGTTGGGACAAATAATGATTTTGAGTGAAACTCGAAAGTTCATTTTACAGCAGTACGGTATAACATATGCTCCTGCGAGCCACGCCTCATGCGAGGCGGCGCTACGCACCCTGCTTAGGTACACCGAAGCGCTCGCGGAGCAATCTGCGCCGCCGTCCTTGCAAGCGAGCTTGCAGATACGGCTGGACTTGAATATCGAAAGGAGATAATTGATGTTAGCCAAAGCAATCTATTTAGGTTACTATCCGCTAGGTGGAGATTTAGAAATTAACGGTATAAAGATTATGCAATTTGAATGGAAGTGCTTGCTGCGTCCAATTATCTTGCCCTTCGGGAAAACAATCCAAGGGGTAAGCCCTACATTTTCGCGTGTTTTCACTGTGACTGAAAAAGAAAAAACTGCTTTCTTTTTGGCAAATGAATGTGGTATAGGCAAGTATCATATTTGGTCTTTTTCTGATAAAGTTGTGAAAAAACTGCGTGAATATAAAAATCTGCGAATCGAAAAGTGAGACTTTAAGGTATTACCACCCCCGTTTTTGACACAAAAATATACCTTTCCACGTATCGTGTCACGCCCTCGGCGCGAGAGGAACAAATATCCCATCGGGAATATTTTTTCCGAAAGAGAAGCAAGTGTCGTTTGCCTGACGAGGAGATAATTATGGAGTTTAGCGAAATTTATAAAAGAGTTTTTGAAATCAATCCCAGCTTGAAGGATAAGATTGAAAACGAAAGGAAAGACTTTTGCGTTATTAACTTTCATGAGTATTTAACGCTTGGATTTGATGATGATTATATTGATATCAATCATGGATTCACGCATGCGCATCTTGATGGAGCGGATAACAAGCTATTTTTTGATATTATTCAAGGAAATATGGTTTTTGTGCAAGATACGCGAAAGTTTTCAATAAAAATGTTTTCCTTATTGCAACCCTGGAATTTGAAAATAATGAGCAAACAAAAATTTGAAACTAAAAAAGCTTCACTTATGAAGAAGAAGTATTTGCGCATATATACAGCAAATGAAATCCTAAAAAGAAACGAAAAGTGAGACTTTAAGGTATTACAACCCCCATTTTTCGCACATTTTAAGACCCATTAATACCACGCGTCCAGCGTGTCGCGTGCTGCGCACGGGGATACCGATATAGCAATAACGTTTATTAAATCAAATTTTGGCTCCCCTGAAAGGAAATAAAAAATATGATCTATGCAAAAATATTCGTCGAAAAGGACGCGGACGGGACGGACGTTTTAGTTTTCGATTCCTCGGCAAAGGACGAGGAGGGATATATACGGGTAGCCGGGAAAAAAGCGGGGTCGAGCGGAGTTAGCGTGCGTTTGAGCACCGCCATTTACGGCTATGAGTTTATTGCAATAAGCGAAGAAGCGAGAGCGCTTTTCCAAAAAAGGCTCAGCGCGCTTTCCACCGGGGATTTTGTTTGTTTCCCTGCTGATTTCGAGCTGGGAAGCGACGGGTATTTTTCTTTCCGCACAGATGCCGTTAAGGATGCGCTCAAAAGAAAATCCGACTTTCCCGACGTGGAGGCCGGCAGTACTGTAAGGAAACTTCGCCGCGACGAGCCTTTTCGCATCTGCACCGTGAGGGGTTCGCACAGAGACGGACTCTATAAAATGGTCACCGCAGATAACGCGCTCCTTTCAACCCTTGATATTTCAAGCCCCGTCGATCCAAGCGAGCTTTATTAAAAGCTATGCTCGCCTGAAGCGAGAGGAGTCCGAAACTGTGAGGCTCCGACTGCAGTCGAAGGAAACCTCGTTCAATGAGCAAAGCAAGCGCGACTTGACTCTTTCTAGCTTCATTATTTGTCTAGTCTGGCATTGCTTTTGCTTTAAGTTTATCACTCATCAGATAATGTCAAATTGTTAAAAATGCAGAAAATAGTAAATTATAGTTTGCAAAATAGCATAAATTTAAGCATTATAAAATCGGAATATAAAAATTAATTGCGAAGAATTTACAAAATTTTATTAGGAGAATGTACAATGAAAAAGCATACCGGTCTTAAGATTTTAGGCGGCACTATCGCTGCGGTTATTCTGTTTATGACGGTAATAAACGTTATACCGCCGAAAAAGAACGTTGAAAACAATCCCTTTATTGTTGGGGAAGGAGAGCTGCCAATGATTGCCGCACATCGCGGCGGAGGCGAGTGCAATCCCGAGAATACTATGCTCGCTTTCCGCGAGGCTGTGAGAACCTACGGAGTTGAGATTATTGAGAGCGACCTGTATCTTACCAAGGACGGCTATCTCGTATATAACCACGACAGCTATATTGACGAGACCTGCAATATAAACGGAGACATTTCCCTCGAGGAGGTTCGTGAGCTGTGCCGCGACAAATCGGCGCGTCACTATATTAAGGATATGACTCTCGAAGAGCTGCGCGAGTACAATTTCGGCTACTACTTCGAGGACGAATCGGGCAAGCGCATCTACAAGGACGAGGACGACCTTGAGGGCGCAGGACTGCAGATAGCTACGGTTGACAGACTTTTCGCAGAGTTCTACGAGGAGGTGCCCGAGCTTCTGTTTATCGTGGAGATTAAGGACAGCGGCGAGCGCGGCTACAGAGCCTGCGAAATTCTGGACGGAACTCTCGATGCCTACCCAAATTACAGAGACAGAATTGTGGTCGGTACCTTCCACGACGAGATTGAGGAGGAGCTGAAAAGCAAGTATCCCGACCTTTACCGCGGCGCGCCTACCGGCACGGCGGCTACCTTCATCGTTACGACGATGCTGGGCGTTAATATTTTCGATTCTTCCGACTTTGCCTGCCTGCAGATACCCGTCGAGTACGACGTTGGCATAACTCTTGGATTAGCTAAAAAATCCTACGTAAACCGCGCTCACAGAAGGGGCGTTGCAGTGCAATACTGGACTATCAACGACGAGGAAACTATGAGAGAGCTTATAGAGCTTGGTTGCGACTGCATTATGACCGACAATCCGAAGCTCTTAAAAGAGGTGCTTGACGAGTACCGATAAATCGGCTAACGGTTTGCCTTGCGTGGCTCGGTACCAACAAAAAAGAACCCCCGGGCGTTGCCCCTCGGGCTGATTATTAGCCCACCTTCAGACTAATTAAGAAAAGCAGTAAAATATAATAACACAAAAAGAACATAAAAATGAAAACCAAATCAATTATATACGTCATTGTAGCGGGTGTACTCTGGGGCACGTCGGGCATTTTCGTTCACTATCTTGCGCCCTACGGCTTCACGAGCCTGCAAATGACGGCAACGAGAGCCGCCGTGTCCTTCCTTGGAATTCTCGGCTACGTTCTGATAGCCAAAAGAGAGCTTCTGCGGATAAAATTTGGGGAGCTTCCCCTGCTTTTAGGCATTGGCGCGTCGCTTTTCGGAACGGGCGGCTGCTACTTCCTCTCTATGCAGATGACCTCTGTTTCAACCGCCGTTGTGCTGATGTATATGGCGCCCATTTACGTCCTTATCTTCTCGGTTCTCTTCTTTGGCGAGAAGCTGACAAAAGGTAAGCTTGTATCTGTGGTCTTGATGCTTACGGGCTGTTGCTTTGTTTCGGGAATTGTGGGGGGACTGAAATTTGATGCTACGGGAATACTTCTCGGCTTTGCCTCGGGAATATCCTACGGCGCATATAATATACTGACGAAAATCGCTATGCGACGGGGTATGGCTCCCGTTTCAGTGACCCTTTACGCCTTCGCTGCAATGACGGCGATTTCCCTCTTTGTGTCGGAGCCCGCGCGGTATGCCGAAAGCGTTATTAGGGAGCCCGTCGCTACAATTCCTCTGCTTCTGGCTCTCGGTGTCTGTACCTTTATCGTGCCGTATTTCCTCTACACCTTAGCTATGAAGGAGCTTCCTGCAGGAACCGTTTCCTCCCTCGGCATAGTAGAGCCTATGTCAGCCACACTTTTCAGCGTTGCGCTCTTTGGGGAGACACTCGACGTATTCTCCGCCCTTGGAATTGCGCTGATTATTTTCGCAGTATTCCTTTTGGGAAGGTCGGAGGAGGCATAAATTTATCGCAATTTTCCCCATTTTTGTAAACCATACTTTTCAAAAAGCCCTATATTAAGAAAGGTAAACGGAATTAATTGGAACTGATAATAAAAGAATTTGATGAGCTTACAACGCGTGAGCTATACGAGATAGTCAGAGCCAGGACGAAGATATTTCTGCTTGAGCAGGGTATCGTCTGCCAGGATTTCGACAGAGTTGACTACGGTAGCCTTCATTGCTTCATTAAGGAAGGAATAGAGGTTATAGCCTACCTCAGAGCCTACAGGGCTGAGGACGGTGCGGTACAAATCGGCAGAGTTCTCTCCACACCTCACGGCAAGGGGCTTGGAACAAGGCTTATGGAGGAGGCTATTCCAAAGATTAAAAACCACTTCGGCTCTGATAAAATTATGCTCCACGCCCAAACTCACGCGATGCGTTTCTACGAGAGGTTAGGGTTTGTTGTCGCATCTCCCGAATTCGACGAGGAGGGTATCCCTCACGTCACTATGATATTAAAGCAATAGATGCTACGCCAATGCCGAAGAATAAAGAGGAGAAAAAATGAACATTAAATACGATTACTATATGAGAACCTACTCTGAGCATATACGGGATTCCTTCTCGGGATTTTTCAGACGGAGGTTATTGGATAAGCTCTTGGAGGCTATCGACCTTTTCAACAAGGATAAAAACGAGGATGCTCTGAAAATACTCATTAGCTTAAACAGAAAATGCAAAACCGACAACGAAAGGTGCGCGGTGCTAACGTTCATTGCTCTTTGCTACGACGAAATGCACTACTTTGCGCCCTGCATTGATGCATATAGGCAGGTACTTTCTATCGACCCAAAAAGAAGCACAATCCACTCAAACCTCGGACTCCTATACCGCCGTCAGGGCAACTACGGTGATGCCATTGAGGCATTTCAGAATGCAATAAGCTGTGACCCCGAGAACCCCTACGCCCACAACAATCTCGGGCTGACCTACTACCGTATGGGAGAGTACGAGAAAGCCATTACCTGCTGCGAGCGTGCCCTCTCCATTAAGGGCAATATCTACCAGGCGGCGAATTGCCTTTGTCTTTGCCACTTCGTATTAAAGAGGCGCGAGGAGTGCAAAAGATATTACAAGCTCGCCGTGACTAACGGAGCCGACCCCGAGGTGACCAAGGAGGAGCTTAAAAAGCTCCGCGACGGTATGGAGCTTGAGGGCGGAGATGACCTTTGGTGGGACCTTTAATAGGCACAAATTCATACTATACTTTACAAATTCGCAAGTTTACTTATGGAGTAACGATATGAACAAACGCTGGGCAATAGCCCTTTATATCAGCTTCGGATTGCTTTTAACACTCGTTCTCACCTTTGGCAAATCCATATCAAACAGTATTATGAGCCTCATTACCGATGAGCTTGGAAGGGTGGAGATTGAGGACGTTTCCGTCGACCTGGAGGATAGCTACCCTGTCGGGAAAAGCGTATCTCCAAAGTACACGGCAGAGGGACGGATAGGCAGCGACCCTTGCCTCAGATTTGAGGCTTTGGACTCTACGTTGACAGTAAATGCCGAAAGCGGCGAATTCAAGGGTGTGCGAACCGATGACGACTTTAGCGAGGGCAGAATACGTATAAGCTCGGAGGCTGACCCCGACTTTGAAAAAATCATAACCGTAAGGTTTATAAAAAAATATCCCGAGAACATTACGGCGGAGTACGTTGTCAGAAGCCTTGGCACAAACGTCAGCTATACCCGTGTCGGAGTGCCTGTTATTGCGGTACTCAGGATTGCGACGGGCGAGGTGTACTCCGAGAGCGACTTCGAGGTAATCTTTGACCCCGAGTACTTTGAGGCTATAGATGATAGAACACTAATGCCTATTAAGGCAACACCTGAAGGCGAGACGGTATCTCTTACCTTTAGGCTTGGAAACGGGAGCGAAGCCGTAACCAAAAGCTTTTCTGTCAAGTCCTCGCGGGAGGTCACAAGCTTTGACGAAATTCGTTTAACGAACATATCAAAAAGGCCCGACGGCAGCGTCAAAAGCTTCTACGCCCTCACCCTTTATAAGGACGGAAAGCGAGTGATAACCGACTACAACGTGGCCTTCGGCTCGGGGCTTTGCAATGTTGGAAAATCGGACAAAATTATCTACAATAAAAGCGGCGAGGAAACCTTGACGGTTACTCTCCCGAACGGCTTCTCTAAATCAATAACGCTGAATATAAAAAACGTTGTGGTGGCACCGACTATTGCAGTCTCGGAGGAGCAAATAAAGCTATATAACAAAAATGAAACCGCCCTTCCCCTTGTTTTCGACGCCCACGCAACCTACAGGGAGGTGACGTTAGAATACGACAGCGAAATGCTGTCGGCAAGCGTCAAGGACGGCATACTGACCGTGACGGGCAAAAAGCTCGGTAGAAGCTCGCTGAAGCTTATAGTTGATGACGGTGTCTCCAGAGACGAGCGCACCTACACCGTCAAGACTGTCATAGATACGAGCCTTACCCGAATTATGAAGAATAACACCTCGGTTTTCGTACACAAGGTTCTCGGACACACTCTGGGCTTTATTGCCTTTGCAGCTTTCGGGCTTAATATGTTCAGATTCTTCAAAAAGAGGCACCCCGTGTTAAGTTTTCTCAACTATAGCGCAGGCGCGCTGCTGGTTGCGGCCGTTACCGAATACATACAAAGCTATATGCCGGGAAGAACAAGCACACTATCCGACGTGCTTATTGATATGTCGGGATACTATATTGGAACTCTGATTTTTTATCCTTTATTTAAGCTTTTCGGACACACTGGAAAAAGTAAGGCTCAGAGTGACGCAAAAAGTCAAAAACTCGGACACGTCTCGTCACTTAAGTCCGTCAAGCTATAAAAACGAGGCAATATGAAAAGAACGCCTACAACTATCAAAACGGAAAAGCTGCCGACAGAGCTCGGAGCGCTTATCACGGGCGCAAAGATATACGACAGCTCCTCGTCTCCCGAGGCGAGAGTCTACTACATAGAAAAAGACACGGGCTATTACTTAAAGCGTGCCGCCCCGGGCACCCTAAAAAGGGAGGCGAGTATGACCTCCTACTTCCATAAGATAGGGCTTGCGCCCGAAGCTCTCGGGTATTTTTCCACGCCCGACTGCGACCTGCTTTTAACCCGTCGGGCAAGGGGTGAGGACTGCACTCACAACACGTATCTTGAAAACCCGAAGCAGCTGTGCGACACTATAGCAAAGGTTCTCCGCGAGCTGCACGAAATGGACTTTTCTACCTGCCCTGTAAAAGACAGGACGAGTGAATATATAGCCCTTGCAAGAGAGAACTATTTTACAGGAAATTACGACACGTCCCACTTCCCCGACAGCTTCGGCTACCGCTGCGCAGAAGAAGCGTTCGCCGTACTGACCGAGGGCGCTTGCCTTCTGAGGTCGGATACTCTTATTCACGGAGACTTCTGCCTACCCAATATACTTCTCGACTCCTGGGGCTTTTCGAGCTTTATCGACTTGGGGCTTGCGGGCGTGGGAGACAGACACGTTGACCTTTTCTGGGGTGCTTGGACTCTCGGCTTTAACCTGGGCACAGACAGCCTTCGCGAGCGGTTCTTTGATGCCTATGGCAGAGACAGAGTTGACAGTGACGTCCTCAGGGTCGTTGGTGCAGCAGAGGTTTTTGGTTAAAGCTCTGTCAGCTCAAGGCTCTTGTTCAATAGAAATTAAAAATCATATTCAAAGCTTTGAACCAAGGCTGTCAGAAATCAGCGCTATCGCCTTCGGTTCTATCGGGATAAGTCTTGCTTTCAGGCGAGATTTACAGAAAATCGGGCAAATATTTGCTCCTATTCACAAAACTCTAAACTACATCAAAAGGAGAAAGAAATGAGAAGAAAAAATCTTTGGGGAGGGGTTGCCCTCGCCTGCTATATCTCCGCGGCGGCGGCTTCTTTAGTGCTTGCTGCAATATGCTTTTTCTCTTCCCTTGCCCTAAGAGGCGGAGATTACGAGGGCTGGGAGGGCCTGGGCGCAGGGCTTGGTATGGCTCTGCTTTTGGTCTTTGCCATTATAGCTCTGTCGGTTATGATAATAGAGCTTGTACCCCTGGTCCTGCGGTGCGTTGCGCTGAAGCGTGGAGGTCGCGGAGCTGTGGTGGCGTGTATTGTTTTCGACGTTTTGTTCGTCATTTGCGCGGCACTGATGAGTGTGGCATTTATGCTTGACGCAGGGCTGAGAGGCGGTATGATAATCTCGCTTATACTCACGTTTATCTCAGCCGTAGCCCTTGTGGCAAATATCGTTTCACTAAAGAAATGAAAGAGAAAATTGAGACACGTGGTAGGCTTTTGCTCATAGACGGGCATCACCTGCTCTTCCAGATGTTCTACGGTATGCCTGCAAAAATTCCTTCTCGGGACGGAAAGGACATACGGGCTGCAATAGGCTTTGTGGGAGCTGTGCTGAAGCTTATAAAAATGACAAGCCCTACCCACCTTGCAGTAATATTTGACAGCGAAACCCACAACCCGAGATGCGAGCTTCTGGAGGAGTACAAGGCTAACCGTCCCGACTACTCAGAGCTGCCAGAGGAGAAAAATCCCTTTACAGCCCTACCGGACATTTATCGCGCCCTCGACTATATGGGGATATGTCACACCGAGGCGGTGGAGTGTGAATGTGACGACGTAATAGCCTCCTATGCTATAAGGTATGGGGAGAATATGCAGGTCTGTATCTCCTCTCACGATAGCGACTATTTCCAGCTTGTGTCACCAAGTGTCCGAATTATCAGGTATAGAGGAGATAGCTCGGTGCTGTGCGACGAGGAGTACGTCAGAGATAAATTCGGTATTCCGCCCACCCATTACGCCGATGCAAAGGCGTTGTTTGGAGACAGCGCAGACAATATACGCGGTGTGTCGGGTATCGGGCCCAAAACTGCCGCAAAACTAATAAATACATACGGACATATAGAAGATTTGCTTCGTGACAGCCACAAAATCGAGAACAAAAGGTACCGCGAGTTAATTGAGGGTCACAGAGAGGATATACTCCGCAACATCTCCTTAATAAGGCTAGACTCTCACGCACCCCTCCCCTTTGAAAAGGACGAGCTTGAATACAATGGTTGTAGTCTAAAGACTATGGACATTATACGGGGTATAGGGCTGTAAACGCAATAAAATGTAAATAGTTATAATCAAATCTTTGAATTTTTAATAAAAAAGGGACTGCCGCAACAGGCAGTCCCTAAAGCATTTATGTGGAAGTTGATTATTGATTAAATCAATCTTGAAGGGCAAAAAGTTTTTATGAGAGGACTATTTAGTCCATCTTAAAACGGTCAGAGCTTCGGCTTTTATTACGCCGAGATTTTTTGCGCTTTTTCCTTTTCGGGGCGTGATTTATCCTTTCTCCAGGAGCCGCTCAGATAGAACACGACTCCGATAACGAAGGGGGTGAGTCCTGCGAGAGCATCGCCAAGCCAGAAGCCGACGGCATCCATACCCAGCACGATACCGAACAGTAGCGAAAATCCGATGCGTAAAACCAAGCCGTCGAGTATTGCTGTAGCGAAATTTATTACAGTATTACCCGTACCGTTAATAAGGGCGTTTGCAATAGCGCGCAATGCCGAGCCGAAGAAAATTATCACAGCCACGGGAAGGTAGCTGTAGCCGACCTCGATAACGTCGGCGTCGCTTGTGAATATACCGAATACAAGGTCGGGGAAAATGACGGTTGTAAGGCTTAAAATTATAGCCACACTGCAGGTTATCCCCCCTACCGTGTAGAGAATTCGGGGTACTCGCTCGTATTTTTTAGCTCCGATATTCTGAGCTACCATAGAGGAGCCCGCGGTGTTGAAGGCGTTGGAAATGAGGTTCGAGATGCTGTTAATTTTATTCGCAACAGCCGAGAACGCGGATACCGTAACGCCGAAGGTGTTGATGAAGGAATTGACGAAAAGACGGGAGAGCTGTATTGCAGCAAACTTAATTGCCATAGGTATACCGAGCTTTAAAAGTCGCACAAGATGCTCGAGCTGAATAAGGAAGTCCCCACCCTTGAAGTCAAGCCCGTAGCTTGCGCGTTTTTTATAGACGAAGATGACGCACAGAATAAGGCTCACAGCCTGGCTGATAACCGTGGCGACGGCGGCACCCATAGCACCCATGCCGCAAAATACTACGAGTATTATATCTAAAACAACGTTAATTACCGAGGATATGGCTATAAATATAAAGGGGTGCTTCGAGTCGCCCATACCGCGCAGGATAGCGCTCATAGCGTTATAGCCATAGATGAACACCATTCCGAATATGCATACCGTGGCGTAAGCCAAGGCTTCGCCCTCCGCCTCGGCAGGGGTGTTCATAAGCTTCAAAAGAAGGTCGCGGAAAACGTAACCGATTACCGTGAAGGCAATTGCAGACAGAGCTAGGAAGCTGCACATAGTGCCTATGAAGGCGGAGAGCTTATCGCGCCTGCCTTCTCCAAGCATTTTTGAAATAATAACCTGCCCCGCCGCGGAAAAGCCCATAGCAATAAAGGCTAAAAAGTTGGAAACGTCGCCTCCTACTGCAACGGCTGACAGTCCGACCTTTCCCATAACCTGTCCTACAATGACCATATCCGCCATATTGTAGAACACCTGCAAAAGGCTTGCCATAAACAGAGGAGTTGCAAATTTTATTAACGCGGGGGTAACCTTCCCCTGCGTGAAATCCGTTGTATATTGCTTCATTATATCACCGACCCTTAAGCGCTTTAAAGACTGCGCTATTCTACCAACGTATTTTATCACAGTGCAGTTTGCTTGTCAAGTCGTAGACGCAAAAGTAACTAAATATTTATATTAATAAAAAAGCAAAAAAGGCTTTACAAACCATAATATATATGGTATACTAACACTTGAGGCACCCGTAAACCAGGGTGCAAATATACGGTTACTCGGCGCAAAACTACAAGCTTTTTGCGCGTTTTTCACCGATTATCATTGTTTTTTACTATTATTTACAATCAAGGAGACGCATTATGGAAAGAAAACTCAGACTTGAAAGGCCAGAGCGCTTTGCAAAGCCCCACGTAATCCCGAGAGAAAAGCTGGAGGCGGCAGCAAAGGCGGCCTGCGC
This sequence comes from Clostridia bacterium, assembly GCA_017481225.1. Taxonomy (GTDB): domain Bacteria; phylum Bacillota; class Clostridia; order Oscillospirales; family CAG-272; genus UBA1740. Next base: position 43,596 of record JAFUPM010000038.1, on the reverse strand, counting down.
GAAGCTTAAGGAGCGAGTTGAAAGAGACGGCGCTGACTTCCCCGCTACCTGCTCTGTTCAGTTTAGCTATAAAAAGGGCTTGACAGCTCCCGGCCTCGGTCAGAACAGAAACTGGGAGTCGGGTATGTATACCGGCTGCTTCTGGCTCGCATACGAGCTTACGGGAGACGAGTTCTTCAAACAGGTTGCTCTCGAGCAGCACTTACCCACCTACGTTGAAAGATTTGAGTCTATGCGCGGTCTTGACGACCACGACGTTGGCTTCGTTTATATGCCCGGCTGTGTCTCTACCTATAAGGTGACAGGCAACGAGCTTGCTAAGGAAACCGCACTTAAGGTGTTTGATTACTACTATAACACCAGCTACTCCAAGGAAGGTAAGTTCATAATCAGGTCTCACAAATCCTGGAGGGCGGGTCACGCTTACGGCTACCGCACTATGATGGACTCGCTTATGAACGTTCCCTTCTTCTTCTGGGCAGCAGAGGTAACAGGCAACGAGGAGTATAAGCAGGCAGGTATTGACCACGTCAGAACCACCGAGGAGAACCTCATTCGCTGCGACGGCTCCTCCTATCACCATTATCAGTTCGACCCCGAGACCAGCGCACCCCTTCACGGCGTTACTCTTCAGGGCTTTGGCGACGAGTCCTGCTGGTCCCGCGGTCACTCCTGGGGCGTATACGGCTTCCCCATCGCCTACTCCTATACGGGTGAGGAGTTTATGAAGAGGGTTCACCGCGACGTTACCTACTTTATGCTTAACCACCTTCCCGAGGACTTTATTCCCTATTGGGATTATGACTTCGTCGGCGGTACTCAGCCCCGCGACAGCTCCGCGGCTTGCATTTCAGTCTGCGGACTCCACGAAATGTGCCGTTTCCTCGAGGACGGTGACCCCGATAAGGCGATATACGAGAGCGCAGGCGCACAGATGCTGGAGGCGGTTATCGACAATTGCACAGGTGATATTGGCACGAAGTACGACGGACTTATCTGCCACGTTACCCACGCGAAGCCCCAGGGTCAGGGCGTTGACGAGTGCGCGATTTACGGCGACTACTTCTACCTCGAAGCACTCCTTCGCTACCTCAAGCCCGATTGGAAAAAGTACTGGTAAGCCCTTCGCGCAAGGCGCGTAAAGGCTCAGCACACGTCCACACCACACGGATAGACGAACGAAAGTTCAAAGCGAGCCGAACGCCTTGCGTATCACTCAATATGACTAAAAATTCGGACACGTCCCCGCCCTTTTGGCAAAGTACATATAACCTTGAAAGGAGAAGGCAGGCTTGTCGGAGATAATTATTGATTTCTTCGCATCCTTACCCGAGGAGCTATACGTTCTGGTAGTCTCTCTGTTCCCCATAGTTGAGCTAAGGGGTTCGATACCTCTTGGCGCAGGGTTAGGAATGCCCTTCTACACAAACTATATTTGCAGCGTTATCGGAAACCTTATTCCTATTCCGTTTATTCTGCTTTTCATTTCCAAATTTCTGGACTTTCTCTCTCGCTTCAAACGAACGAAGCCCCTTGTGGATTGGTTGAGAAGAAAGGCAGATAAGCATTCCTCAAGGGTACTTGTAGAGGGTACGGAGAGTGAGAGTGCGGAGCTTGGGGCAACCGACAGCGCAGAAGCCGCGGCAACCGATAGTGTAGAACTCACTGCAACCGAGGTCGCAGAAGCCACGGTAGCTGATAGCGCAGAGCTTTCAGCAAACAAGAGCGAAAAAGCATTGACAGCTGAAGGCGCGAAACCTACAACAATAAAGAGCAAAGATGCCGTAGCAGCCGAGGGCGCAGAGCTTGCGGCAGCCGACAGCGCGAGAGCAGAAAAGCAATTCAAATCCTCTCATAGGGCTATGAGTACTGCGGTGTTCTGGGCTTTGACTCTGTTCGTTGCAATTCCCCTGCCCGGCACGGGCGCCTGGACCGGCTCTCTTGTAGCGGCGCTTTTCGGTCTACCGAAGAGAAAGTCCTTCTTAGCCGTCACTCTCGGAGTTCTCATTTCGGGTGTTATTATGTGCCTCGCCTCTTATGGTGTAGTTGGATTTTTACAGATTTTTGCATAATTTTACCCCATATTGCAAAGTTTAGTTTGCAATATGGGGCTTTTTCTATTTATTTTCCTTGAGGTTACATTTTTACTATTTGAATATTTGTTTTGCTTTTTTCGCCTTTATGTAACCCCTTATTTCAGGCTTGCTCTATCAACTAAGGTAAGGGGCAAAACGAAGCCCTCGGGGTCAAGGGAGGATACGTCGCAGGCTACAATCTTCCCTCTCCAGACGAAAAGATTAGCCATAACCTCGCCCTCATAATCGTAGTTTGTCACCTTGTAGGTGTACCTGGTGACTCGCTTTTTCGCGTATTTGGAAAGGTCAAGCCCCTGCTTTTTCTGCAGCTCGTTGTAGCCAAGTATTACTCTGTCAAAGTTCTCGGGCATAGCGAAGGCGTCCTCCTCAAGAGGCTCTGAGTCAACCTTCAAGCCGAAGCTCTCAATAAATTTCACTCTGTCCTCGTTAGTCTTAATTCCGCTGAAATCAATCTCGCCGCCCGATGCCGAGGCGCTGACAGATGCCTCGCCTCCAAAGATTACAACTCCCAAAACCAGCGCGCAAACCAAAATAACCAAGCCGAAAAATTTAACCGTCCTAGCCCTTACGGCATATATAAACATATAAGTCTCCCCTCATTTATTATTACTAAAGTATATTTACGAGAGGTGATTATTATGCTATATCAATGGATTGTTCTTCGCCTATTTTTCAAGGCTCAATAAATTGCCGCTTCGCATAGTGACTTTTGTTGATACCGCTACGCAAAAACAGCGCGCCTATTTATTGCAGGCGCGCCGTTTTGCTCTTATTCTATTAGGTTATGCCAAAATTCTTTCGCACCGCGCGTCACTTCTTCAAGGAGGCGGGGACGCTGTCAATGCTCAGAGCCAAAGGTCGAAGGGGTGACGAATTGTGTCACGCCTTACCCTGCGTGACTGTCAGTTGTGGCAGCAGCAGCAAAATACGATAACTATGGCGAGAATGATAATCCAGGTGCAGTTGTCGTCAAAGATGTGGCATAAGCAGTTGTTGTTCATTATGTTTCCTCCGAAATGTCTGTTTCAGCGACTGTGCGCTTACACTATTATGTTATGTCGGAGGAGAAAAAACGTTCTTGATATTTTATCTTCCGTTAAAATCAAAGACGGCGTTTCCGTCCTTGATAACAAGCCTCGCAGAAAAGCGCTTGCCGTTTTTCGAGATAAAGCCGTCAAGGTTCACCGTTGAGCCCGTGGCAAGAAGTCGGCGAACCTCATCTATGGGAATATCTCTGTGGCAGATGTTGACTCCTATGCGGAAATTGCAGCCGTCGCTGTAGCCCATACAACCGTAGTTGAACTTGCCGCGAACTACGCCTCTGCCGCATTTGGGACAGTAGCCGACACCGTCACCGTAGCTGCCCGTATCAACGCCCACAACGGGCTTGCCGCCTCGCTGGAACACTGCGGCAATTTCATTCTGCGCAAGCTTCACGCTCTCGTCGACGGTCATCTCTCCGCGATATACTCGCTTAAGTGCCTTGCCAAGCTCGCTTGTCTTGTACTTATCCATACTTATGGAAAGCCTGCCGAGAGATTCGATAAAATGCTCGCCGCCGGGAAGAATTTTATAGGTATCCTTCTTTAACTCTATATACCCACTCTTTTTGGCATTCTCGATAATTCCCGAGCGCGTTGCCTCAGTGCCAAGCTCCAAGCCCTCGAAGATTGCGCGGTAATCCTCCGCATCGTCAACCTCGCCCGATTCCTCCAGCTCCTTTGCCCTCGCCTTGTCGTCCTTGAAGGGATTTTTCAAGTAGTTGTTGAGGGTGGTTATGGTGTAGTGCTTCGGCGGTGTGGTTTCCTTCTCGTCGGGGGCGAAGGCGATATTGACAGCATCGCCAACCGAAAGTCTTGGTAAAATTTTATCCTTCTTATTATAATCGTCGTACTTGGTCCAGCCGAGCTCAAGGATAACCGTTCCCTTAAGAGAAAACTCCTCAAGCTCGCCCACCTTAATTTTTATCTCGCTTTTCTCCGCGACACAGGGCTCGGCGCAGAATACTGCTACAAAGCGGCGGAACACCGTGGAGTAAACCTTCGACTCGTCTGGGGTAAGCTTCTCCTTCGGCGGAATTTTATAGGTTGGAGTAAGGGCGGAGTGCGCCTCAATTTTTGTGTCGTCAAATATAGTCTTTGAGTCCTTGAAGCGAACGGGATAACCAAGCTTTGATATATTGGATATGATGGTTTTCATCTTATCCTTCTCCGCTGTGGCAAGATACTCCGAGTTGGTTCTCGGGTAGGTGAGATAGCCCTCCTCGTAGAGCTTCTGTATTATCTTCAAGCTGTCGGTCATCGACATCTTGTATTTGTCGCCAAGGACGTTCTGGAGAGTGGAAAGAGAGAAGAGCTTTCCCGGGTTTATGCTGTCCTTTTTACTCTCAACGTGAGTGACAACCGCGCCCTCGGCGTTATACCTTTCTGCCGTCTCGCTTGCCTCGGAAATCTGGTCTTTTGTAAACTTTAGCTTACTTACAAGCTCAATTTTCTCTCCGTTTGTCTCCTCGGAGCTTTTGATTACGTAGTATTTTTCGGGTTTAAAATTGCGTATCTCCATATCGCGGTCATATATAGCGCGAACGATGGGAGCAATAACTCTGCCGACCCTCAGAAGCTTGCCCGTCATAATAGATGCGTACCTTGTAAGGTTAACTCCGTAGAGCCAATCTATATAGGTTCTGGCGTAGCCCTCGCCCGCAAGATTATCGTACTCACGCTCCTCCTTCATCTCGGTGAGAGCGCGTGAGACCGTCTCGGGTGTCTGGTCAGGGAGCCAGAGGCGAAGCTGCCGCTTTTCCGTTTTAAGGGCGTTATCTATACAAAGTCTGACTATTATTTCTCCCTCTCGGTCCGCGTCTCCTGCGTTTACTATGGTGTCAACGTCGGGGCGGTTACAGAGCTTCTTTATAGTTTCGAACTGCTTTTTGACACCTCCGTCAACCGTCTTTTTGCCATCTGCGCGACGCAGCTCAAACTCGAATTTTTCGGGGAAGCAGGGGAGATTGTCAAGGGTCCACTTGGTGCTTTCCGTAGGATTGTAATGCTCTATATCCTTAAGGGAGAACAGGTGACCGAACGCCCAGGATACTATATAATTACCGCAGGTAATATACCCGTCGGAGCGTTCCGAGCGCTCCCCGATACCCGCGACGATATTTCTCGCAAGGCTCGGCTTTTCCGCAATTATCAAAATCACTCGACCTTCCCCCTTTCTGATTTCTTCTGTTCCGACATCTCAGCTCTCCGTTTTTTCAGGCAGACACAGCTCCGCCCGTGCTACGGGTCGGCTCTATACCCTTCCCGTCTTTGTCGGTTACTAATATATTGTATCATATTCGGAAAAGAATTTCCACACCTTTTTTGAGATTTTACATTTTTTTGATTTTTCCCTATTTTCTACCGTACCGTGTTTTTACCTTCTTCGCTCCCCTTTTTTGTTTTGCTCACCCGACCTTCCTGTTCTCAGCTCACAACGGACACGCAAAAGCCGTTTCGGGTGTATTTTATAAAAAACTATGCACGCGCAAAATATATTTTTTAAAACCCTTCCATTTTTAACTATTTTATGGTAAAATAGAGTATGACAATATCTTTCGCGCATTGCCGCGAAGCTGACGGAGGATTATATGGCGAAGCTGTATTTCAAATACGGAGCTATGGGCTCATCAAAAACCGCCCAGGTTCTGATAACCAAGTTCAACTACGAGGAGCGAGGAATGAAGGTGTGGCTTATCAAGCCCGCCACAGACACAAGAGACGGTGACGATATTATCAAATCCCGCATCGGGCTTTCCGAGAAGTGCCAGGCTATATCCAAAGGTGACGACCTTTACGGCATTTTCACCGAGAGCCACTCGGAGGTGGACGTTATAATCGCCGACGAGTGTCAGTTCTTCACGCCCGAGCAAATAGACGTTTTCCGCAGGATTGTGGACGAGCATAGCGTCCCCGTTCTTTGCTTCGGCCTCAGAACCGACTTCCTCACCCACACCTTCCCCGGCAGTGCAAGGCTGTTCGAGGTGGCGGACTCTATCGCCGAGATAAAGACTATCTGCGATTGCGGCTCGAAGGCTATAGTTAACGCCCGCATTGACGGCGAGGGTCGCGTTGTCACCCGAGGCAGACAGGTGTTCCTTGGAGGTAACGACAGATACGTCGCAATGTGCCACAAGTGCTGGCGCGAAAGAATCCGCCGCGAGGCAGAAGCATCAGAAGAAAAAAATAATTAAACTTAGGAGAATATAAAAATGGACATCAAAAAAATACTTTCCGCATGCGACCACACACTTCTTTCCCAGAGTGCAACCTGGGACGATATCCGCGCTATATGCGACGACGGAATTAAGTACGGAACAGCCTCCGTATGTATCCCCCCCTCCTTCGTTCTGAGAGCTAAGCAGTACGTCGGCGACAAGCTGGCTATCTGCACGGTTATAGGCTTCCCCAACGGCTACTCCACCACGGGCGTCAAGGCGTACGAGGCAGCCGATGCCGTAAGACGCGGCGCAGATGAGATTGATATGGTTATCAATATCGGTATGCTTAAGGAGAAAAGATACGACGATATCCTCACCGAGATTAACGCCATAAAGGCAGCCTGCGACGGCAGACTTCTGAAGGTTATAATCGAGACCTGCCTGCTCACCGACGAGGAGAAGGTCAAGATGTGCGAGATTGTGTCGAAATCCGACGCCGACTTTATCAAAACCTCCACGGGCTTCTCTACCGCAGGTGCTACGGTACACGACATTGAGCTGTTCGCCGCTAACGTTTCGGGCGGTACTAAAATCAAGGCGGCAGGCGGCATCTCCTCTCTTGAGGACGCGGAGAAATTCCTCGAGCTTGGAGCAGAGAGACTCGGCACCAGCCGTATCGTTAAGATAGTCAAGGCTGAAAAGAATATTCAGGGCTATTGATGGAAGGAGATTAAAAATGGATAACTCTAAATTCTATACACCCCACATAAAGGCAACGCCCGACGATTTCGCAAAAACCGTGCTTATGCCCGGCGACCCCCTTCGCTCAAAGTTTATAGCCGAGACCTTCCTTGAGGGCGCGAAGCTCGTTAACAACGTTCGCGGTATTCACGGCTACACCGGCACCTATAAAGGCGAGCGCGTTTCTGTTATGGCAAGCGGTATGGGTATGCCCTCTATCGGCATATACTCCTACGAGCTTTATAACTTCTTCGGAGTCGAGAACATTATGCGTATAGGCTCTGCGGGAGCTATGAGCGAGAGCGTCAAGGTGCGGGATATTATCTTCGGTATGGGCGCATGCACCACCTCAAACTTTGCCGTTCAGTACGGACTTGAGGGAACCTATGCACCTATTGCAAGCTACGATATGATGAGAGTGGCTATAGAGGAGGCGGAAAAGCTTCGGGCAAGATACTGCGTCGGCAACCTTCTCTCCTCGGATATTTTCTACAACGCTAACCCAGAGGCGTCAAAAAAGTGGCAGTCCCTCGGTGTTCTCGGTGTGGAAATGGAGGCGGCGGCTCTTTATATGAATGCAGCCTATGCAGGCAAGCGCGCTTTGGCTATCTGCACAGTATCCGACCACCTTCTCACGGGAGAGAGTCTCGACTCCGATGCAAGACAAAGCTCCTTCACCGAAATGATGGAGATTGCGCTCAATACCGCTATCAGACTGTAATTTCCCTAATTTTGTAAATAATACTTGTCAAATTATCGTTTTAAAAAGGTTTTTAATGTAAATATGAAAAAAGCAAAAAGAGTTTTTCTTATAGTGCTTGACTCCTTCGGTATCGGATACGAGCCGGATGCAGATGCCTTCGGCGACGTGGGAGCAAACACCCTTCTTCGCATCAGCGCATCGGAAAAATTTAATATTCCAAACCTTTTGTCCCTGGGGCTCGGCTCGCTTGACGGAGTAAACTTCCTTCCTCGGACAGACGCTCTCGGTGCTGTTGCAAGAATGAGAGAGGTAAGCCTCGGCAAGGACACCACCATAGGGCATTGGGAGATATCGGGTATAGTATCCAAAAGGCCTCTCCCTACCTACCCAAAGGGCTTCCCGAAGGAGGTTATCGATGAGTTTTCCCGTAGGGTCGGCAGAGGCGTTCTCTGTAACCTTCCCTACTCGGGAACAGAGGTTATTGCAAAGTACGGCGACCGGCACGTAAAGAGCGGCGACCTCATAGTTTACACCTCAGCCGACAGCGTATTCCAGATTGCTGCCCACGAGGAGGTTGTTCCCCTCGAGACACTTTATGAATACTGCAGAGTCGCAAGAGAGCTGCTGGCAGGCGAGCACGCCGTAGGCAGAGTTATCGCCAGACCCTTCGTCGGTGAGTCGGGCAGCTACAAGCGCACAGCAAACCGCCGTGACTTCTCTCTCCTTCCTCCCAAAAAAACTGCTCTTAACGCCATTTCCGAGGCCGGGCTTGAGGTTATCGGCGTGGGTAAAATCGGCGATATTTTCGTCGGTCAGGGCATCACGGAATCCAATCCCACTCACGGCAACCTTGAGGGTATGAAGGTGACGGAGGAGCTTCTCGCAAGAGATTTCAGCGGACTGTGCTTTGTAAACCTCGTTGACTTCGATATGCTCTACGGACACAGGCAGGATATTGACGGATATGCAAATGCTCTCTCGGAGTTCGACTCCTGGCTCGGCGGATTTATGTCGAAGCTTTCGGAGGACGACGTCCTTATGATAACAGCCGACCACGGCTGCGACCCCGGTGACACCAGCACCGACCACACCAGAGAGTACGTTCCCCTTTTGATTTACGGAAACGGTATTAAGCCCGTAAACCTTGGCACTCGCATAGGCTTCACCGAGGTTGGTATTACCGCGGCTGACCTTCTGGGCGTTAAGTACTCCTCCGAGGTTGGCGAAAGCCTTGTGCCTAAGATTACCTAAGCCTCTACGTTTTGGCTCACGTCTTTTCCCGTGCAGCCGATATTCACTTCTTTCATTGCTGCAGAGCTTCTGATATACTCATAGACCTTGACTTGCCTTCGGGGGGCTCGGTGTCGGTCACTGCCACATCAAGGTCTACAGGCTTATCCGCAGGACCTTTGTCTATAGGCTTATCCACAGCACTTTTGGGATAGGCACTCGGGATTTGACTCATTGCCGAGTTATTGGACGCACAGCGATGAAAGCTATCAAAAAATACCCTAAATAATGCTAAAAACCGGAAAACGGGCTACCCGTGCGCGGAATTTCGCGTCCGTCGCCCGAATATACGAAAGGAGAAAATATGGAGAACGTATATTCCGACCTTGCATTTTCCGCCCTTGCGGCGCGAGCTGCAGCCTACTCGCCCTACTCGGGTGTCACCGTAGGCGCGGCACTTCTCTGTGAGTCGGGAAAGGTATATCTCGGCGCGAATATCGAGAATGCCTCCTATTCACTTACTACCTGCGCCGAGCGCGTAGCCATATTCAAGGCTGTGTCCGAGGGTGAGCGCAAATTTGCCGCTATCGCCATTGCAGGCGGCAAGGTTGGGTGCGAGGTCAGCTCCGAGTTTCCTCCCTGCGGTGCCTGCCGACAGGTGCTGCGCGAATTCTGCTCCCCCGACTTTAAGGTCATTATTGTGGGAGCTGACGGATACACCGTCCATACACTCGGGGAGCTTCTTCCCTACAGCTTCACCGAGAGTTATCTTTAACTGACGGAGAATTCACTATGAGAATGTACGATATCATTACCAAGAAAAAGCACGGCGAGGAGCTGACCGAGAGCGAAATACGGGACTTTGTCCGTGAGTATACCCGCGGCGCGCTTCCCGATTACCAGGCTTCCGCCCTTATGATGGCTATATACTTCCGCGGTATGACCGACAGGGAGACCTCCGCCCTTACTATGGCTATGGCAGAGTCGGGTGACATTCTGGACCTCTCCTCCTTCGGCACGCTGACGGTTGATAAGCACTCCACGGGCGGTGTCGGTGACAAAACCACCCTTATTGTCGCGCCCATTGCCGCATCTGTGGGCTGCAAGGTAGCCAAGATGAGTGGCAGAGGGCTTGGTCATACGGGCGGCACCGTCGATAAGCTGGAGTCCTTCCCCGGCTACGACACGGGGCTTTCCGCAGAGGACTTTTTTCGCCAGGTTGAGAAGGTTGGAATAGCCGTTATCGGTCAAAGCGGAAGCTTCGCTCCCGCAGATAAAAAGCTCTATGCCCTCCGAGACGTTACCGCAACCGTAGACTCTATCCCCCTTATTACCTCGTCAATTATGAGCAAACAGCTTGCGGCAGGCTCTCACTCCATCGTCCTTGACGTCAAGTGCGGCTCAGGCGGATTTATGAAAACCCCCGAGGACGCCGAGAGGCTGGCGGTGGGAATGGTCAATATCGGCAAGCTATGCGGCAGAAATATCGCCGCCCTTATAACAAATATGGATACCCCTCTCGGGTATGCAATAGGAAACTCCCTTGAGGTGCGCGAGGCTATCGAGGTGCTTTCGGGCAAGGGTCCCGAGGACCTCAGAGAGGTGTGCGTTGAGCTTGCGGTAGCTATGGTAAGGCTTGCTCTCGGACTGTCGGAGGGCGAGGCGCGAGAGCGCGTTCTCTCCTCTCTTGAGGGCGGCGAGGCTCTTCGTACACTCAAGGTCTGGATTGCAGCCCAGGGCGGTGACGCGTCATATATCGACAACCCCGAGCTGTTCCCCAAATCGAGGATTATACACAAGGTTTATTCAACCGAGTCGGGATACGTTGCAAGAATTGATGCCGAGGCTGTGGGCACAGCCTCCGTAACTCTCGGAGCCGGCAGAGCCGAAAAGGACGAGCCAATTGACCACGCGGCAGGCATTACGCTCTACGCAAAGCCCGGGGATAAGGTCGAGAAGGGCGAGCTTTTAGCTCTATTACACACCGACAGAGACGAGGCTGTAAAAGCTGCAGAGTCCGCTGTGCTGAAGGCTATAACCATATCCGACGAAGCTCCCGAGAAAAAGCCTTTGATATATAAAATCGTCGGATAAAAGCATTTGCTTACAAATAACTTTATCTTAAAAAATGCGATAAACAATGCAAAAATGACTACCAAACTATACATATTGGCGTTTTTTATAAAAAACGGTGAGGATAATAATTATCCTCACCGTTTTACTTTTCTTTCTTTTTGCAAGTTTGTTGTTGCTAATTGGTTTTGATAATTTATTCTGACTAATCTTCGCACGTTTGTTGTTGCTAATTGGTTTTTTCTGCTTTGTTTTTGCTCTTGCGCTTCAAATTGGACAGCCATATACCTGCTCCCACAAGGATAAAGGCAAGCAAATTCTGCACCTTAAAAATATCCTCTCCCAATATCAAGCATCCAAAGACACAAGCGAAAAGAGGCTCGGAAAATTTGATAATAAAGAGGTGTGAAAGCTCTCCGTACTTCACAATTCCGTACCAGATGCAGTAGCTTACAATCGAGGCTATGCAAATATACCCCATAATCAGAAGCTCTGCATTCACCTGAAAGCGCACACTTCCGCCCATAGCCAAGCCGACAGCTAAAAGCACCGCGCCGCCGAACAGCTGCGACACTCCAGTCGAGGTTATGGGAGATACCCTTTCAAACACTCTTTTGGAGATAACGTTTGATATAACGGTACAAAACGAGGCGCAAAGAATGAGCATGTCACCTATGGAAAAGGAGAAGCCTTCGGCGCCAAAATTTAGGGCAACAATTCCCAAGAAGCCAAGCAGCGCGCCAAAAATCTTACTGACCGTAGGTCTGTCCTCTTTGATAAAAAGGAAGGAAAAGCAAACGTACAGAAGCGCGCCAATCTGCTTGATTATGGCTGTTTTGAAGCTGTCCGTCAGGCTAAGTCCTACGTAGGTAAAGCCGTAATGCAGGATTATGGCAAAGGCACCCGAGAGGAGAATTGGGACTAATGAGTGTCGGACGGGCTTATAAGAGGACCTGTCCTTAAACCCTGCGAATACACAGATAACTGCGCCGCATATTACAAAGCGTATACCTGCAAAGAGGAGAATATCCGCAGTTCCCGAAACCTCGTAGGAGGAAAAGCCCAGCTTAACCATAGGAAAAAGCGAGCCCCAGAGAAGCATTGTCACCAGTGCCGAGATAAGAGTTTTCCTTTTATTCATCGCAAACCGAGAGAACCACCTTGCCGACGTTCTCGCCCCTCTCAAGTATTGCGTGAGCTGCCTCCGCCTCGGTTATGGGAAGCACCTTATATATAGAGGGCTTTATAGTTCCGTCCTCTATTTTCGGCCAAACGTTCTTAACAAGCTCCGAGAGAATATACGCCTTGAATTTCGGTGTACGGTTGCGGAGCATGCTTCCAACCAGGTGCAAGCCCTTGGTAAGCAGAGGTCTGAGCATTACCTTCGTTTCGATACCTGCCAGAGTGGATATTACAATCCAATATCCGCCGCGCGCCATATAGGGAAGGCTTTTGCCCAAGGTCTCGCCTGACAGGCAGTCCATAGAAACGTTCACGGGTGTTCCGCGTCTTTCCTCCTCGGCAAGTATATCCTCTGTGTTTTCCTTCTCGGAGTTTATAATTACGTCAGCTCCGAGATTTTTTATTTTCTCCGCTATTTCCTCGGTCAGCACCGAGGTAATTACCCTTGCGCCGAACGCCTTCGCCATAGGTATTGCCACCGAGGCAAGTCCGCTGGCGCCCGCAGGGATAAATGCGGTCTGTCCCTTTTCAAGATGACCCTCGATAAACAGGTTGAGGTAAGATGTCGCATACGCCTCGGGGAGTGCCGCCGCCTCAACGAGGGAGAGGCCCTTCGGAACGGGCATAAGCATATCCTCCTTCACCGATACGTACTGAGCGTAGCCTCCACCGCCGAGAAGAGCGCAAACTCTGTCTCCAACATTCCACCTTGTGACCTTGTCGCCAACGCGCTCAACCACGCCTGCAATCTCAAGTCCCATCCACTCGGGACAGCCCTCGGGGGAAGGATATTTACCATGCCTTTGAAGCAGGTCCGCGCGGTTCAAGGCCGCCGCATATATCTTTACAAGAACCTCGTCCTCAGCAATTTCAGGGTCACAAACCTCGCTCCAAACAAGGTTTTTATTCTCGTTAATAAGTATAGCCTTCATTTTTCACCTCACAAATTACGGTTTTTGATATACTCGTCCATACGAAGTCCGATTTCGGTATCCTCGGGAACGTAATCGGAGGGAATATTGCCTACCTCAAGCTTCAAGCCGTCGTACATCGGCATCATATCCTCCTGCTTAAGTCCCGTAAGCGCGAGCACCTTGGAGTTATCGGTTATTCTGCGGAAGAGTCTGGCGTATTCAAGCTGCCAGCGGACGTTGATGCGACCCTCGGGGCTTAGTATTTCGAGGTAGTCTTCCTTATCAACCCACACCGCCTGAAGCCCAATAAGCTTACGGTAATACTCGGCAATTTCCTCCCAGGTTCTATGCTCTGCCGAGCAGACGTTGTAGGTCTCGCGCATAGCTTTCTCTTTAAAGAGGATGCGCGCTAACATCTTAGCTACGTCACCGCCCCAGCTGAGTGTGGCAGGCTTATCCTTTGCCTGTACGGGAAGGACAACCTTTTTGCCCATCAGGGCGCGTGCTATGGCGTTTTTAAACTCCAAGGTTACAAGCTGAAGCCTCATTGTCGAGAAGGTTGTGGCAGGGCGGACTATGGTCCAGTTGGAGTACTCCGATGCATAAAGAAGGTCCTCGTCCTGCGCCTTGTAGATGCAGTAGTCGCGGGAGGACTTAAGCGCCTCGTCCTCCGAGGAATCAAGAAGCCTCGGCGAGCTCTCCTTTATAGGCTGCTCCTTATCATCGTAAACACGGCAGGTAGAGAGGAATATATAATGCTCGGTATTATCCAAAAAGAGCTTATAATAATCCTTGAAATAGCGCTTTCCTCCATAGTCCATAAAGTTTACGATTCCGTCGAACCTTCTCTCAACGATAGGCGCTATGAAGTCTGTCTCGAAGGCGTTACCCCTCAGGTATTCCACATTCGAACCAAAGGGCGAGGTCTCGTCAAGTCCTATTGCCGTCACCTTGTATCCCATAATCAAAAGCTCGGGTACAAGATATCTGCCCATAGCGCCCGTCGCTCCAATAACCAATACGTTTTTCATAATTAGCTCCTTTTTTAATCTATTAAATCTTCGGCTTTATCACCGTTAAATTCATACACGGGGTATGATATATTGTTTTAGCATCTATACACCACCTGCCCGTCGGATACAGTAAGAACACATCGGTAGCCCTCTGTACTACGAACGCTGTTTCCTGCCTTATCTGTCAGCATAAAGCTCTCGTCGGTATAATCAAAAACCGCAATATCGGCTGCGCGTCCGACTCTTAGATACCCCCACTCGCTCTCCTTACCCAGAGCCTTGGCGGGCGTGGAGGTCACCGCCTTGAAAACGTTCTCCTCGTCCATTCCGACTGCGCGCGCCAAATTCATACACATAGTCATTCCGTAGCGACCGCCTCGGGTGTACGCGCTGTATCTGGTGATATCCGTGCCTACAGTATCCGGCAAAGCTCCGCGCCTGATAGCCTCCTTTAGCACGTCAAAATCGGTATGAACATGACCCGCAAAGCCGGCGTCAATCACAACGCCTCTCTCTCGCGCCCTTATCAAACACTCAAAACCGTCCTCTGAAGCGTTGTTTTTCCCACCGTGAAAGGCATGGGTTAGAATATCGCCTTTATCAAGCGTCTCTATCAATTCATCCATGCCGACCGGGGAGTTTGATGAGTGAACCATTACCCGAAGGCCGCGGCTGTGCGCATAATCGCACACACAGCGAAGGGGGGACGTATCATGAACCTCCGAGACCCCCGTGTCGAAATAAACCTTTAATCCGACGGCTCTGTCGCCGTAACAATCAAGCCTTTTTTCAAGGTTTTCAAAAACGGCGCGGTTGCTCTTTATTCCGACCTCGACGAATACAACGCTCTTCAGCATAAAGGTATCAAGCAGCGCCTTATCTCCTCGTCCGCCGCCCGCGTCTGCGGCAGCGGTTACTCCAAACGGGAAGCAACTGATTTCACCCTGTATACCAAACGTTTCGCTTGATATTCCTCGTAGATGCGCGTGAATGTCTATAAGCCCCGCAGAAACAGTCTTCCCTAAAGCGTCATAAACGTAATCGGCAGAGTCAAAAAGGGTATCTTCAATCTTTACAATTTTATCTCCGTCGGTGAGAATGTCTCCGTAAAAAAATCTCTCACCGTCAAAAATTCGTCCGTTTTTAATCAATATCCTTGCCACAAAACCGTACTCCTCCCACAATTTCGGATAACACCTTCTGGACAAGGTAATCGTGACGGTAGGTGAAGGGGTTTTGCTTCGCGCCCTTTATGTATGCGTAGAAATCCTGCATCATAAGGTCGTAGCGGCAGCGCGCGTCATCACGGAAGGTTTCGCTCCTTTTGCAATCTGCGTAAGGTTTGACCGCAATATCCGTGTCGGAATATCTCATAGTAATGGGACTTTCCTCAGTGGTGACACTCTCAAGAGGACAGATATCCACCGTGCCCTTGCTACCCGATACAACCAGCTGACGTCTGCCGTAGCCGTTCACCTCAACGGAGGAAACGAAAATACGCGCCAGAGCCTTATCGTATTCCAGCACCGCGAGGTTGTTGTCCTCAAAGTCTACCCCGTCAAGACAGGTATGCTTCAAAAACGGAGTGACGCGCTTCGGCTCACCCAGCATATAGACTATAAGGTCCACAAGGTGGCTGCCGAGAATATACATAATTCCGCCGCCAAAGTTCGTAAGCCACCTTTTATAGTCAACGGGGTGGCGGGTGCTCATCTCGGCATTTATAGAATAAATCTCGCCAAGCTTTCCTTCCTTTATAAGCTCAAAGCACTTAAGCACCGCGGGATTATAGCGGTACATATACCCAAGCTGAACCGTAAGCCCCTTTGCCTCTGCCGTATCAAGCACGTATTTATAGTCCTCGAGGGTGCCGCTTGCGGGCTTATCCATATGAATATGCTTTCCTCTGTCAACACACATTCTCGCATAGTCGGTTAAATTCCAGACGTCGGACTCAACAAGCACGGCGTCGGAGCGCTCAATAACCTCCTCAACACTCAAACGGGGAAGCCCCTCGTAGCCACCAAGATGACCGCGCTTCTCTATCCAGCGCTCGTTTTCCTCAGCATAGCCGACTACCTCAAAAAGCTCGGGAAATTTCCTCGCGGCAAGCATTTTCGCTTCCGCGTGATTGTGACCTATGCCAATCTGTCCTACTTTTAGCTTTTTCATTTTATCTCTCCAATCTAATACTGTGCGAGGGAGTATTAGTCAGCGATGACTCGGACCAAGGCTTCTTCCGCCGTCCACAATAATATTCTCACCCGTAATATAGTCCTGATAAGCAAGGAAAAGCACCGTATCCGCAATATCCTTGGTAGTGCCACCCATGCCGTTCTCTCCCATATAGGTCATATGCGTGCCCCGTTTGCCGTCTCGCTCGATAGCGCCGGGGGATATAGCATTGACACAGATGTTATATTCTCCGACCTCCATGGCAAGCGCCTTGACCATACCGATCATACCTGCCTTTGCCGCCGCATAATCTACGCGGTCATAAAGACCGCAAACGGCAGCGATCGAGGAAATATTGATGATCTTTCCGTACCTTTGTTTGATCATTGAAGGCAGAACGGCTTGTGCGCAGTGCATTGCGCCCTTCAAATTCGTATCGATTACAAAATCAAGAGTGGATTGCTCGGCATCTACAAAACGAGTCAGCTTTTTGAGCAAGCCCGCACTTCCTCCTGCATTATTGACAAGATAATCCACCTTTCCGAAGCGTTCCACTGCCTCTGCCACATAGGCAAATATCTTTTCTCTGTCACGCACGTCGCAAACGGCGAGCATTGCCTCTACACCCAAAGCACGGATTTCCTCGGCAGTTTCCTTTGCCGCCTCCTCGTTATAATCGCAAACGATCACATTCGCGCCGTTTTTGGAAAAGGAGAGCGCGATTTCCTTACCCATATTTTTTCCCGCTCCCGTGACCATGGCGGTGCGTCCTTCAAATAGCTTCATATTAGTCCTCCGTAATTTTTTTCACATTTTGAACGACTGCCGCCGCCGTCCGCAGATCGATCTGCTCCATCACGCTCGCCTCGGTATAGCGATCGACACAGAATGCAATCTGCCCGCCAAGCAGAGGATTGATGATTCTGGAAAGCATACCCGCTTTTCCGTTTGCGTGATAGGCAACGGGCGTTTTAATCTCTTTTTTGAGCAAAAGTATCGTGCGTATGCTTTCTGCCAGATCTTCTTCGTTTTCTGCCTTGGTAACTATCTTGATAATGTCGGGATTTCGCTTTTCCAAGAAGTGCGCAAGATCAACTACCTGCTCAGAAGTCATTGTAATTCCCGGGTGACAGGAAAGAAGCACCTCTGCCCCCATGGAGTGAACCCTTTCGATCAGCTCACATTGCTTTGAAATAATTTTCTCGTCGGTTACGATCTCTTTGGGATTACCCCTGGTAAAGGAATATTTATCCTCTCCAAAAAAGCCATCCCTGGACGGCAAATGAAAGGTATAGCCCTGAATATCAACGCCTGCGGCTCCCGCCTCTGCTGCCCTCAAGAAGCTGGCTGTTCTTTGCTCTTCCGATAATCCTGCAGTCCCACCTTCATATAGGTTGTTGTAATTCAGCGCTAAAACGGGGAGCTTAGATGAAGTAATAATTTGCTTCAAGCTTTCAGTGTCACTGCTGTCAAGACAGGACATATGTAAATCAATCATCGTTGCGCCGTCACAAGTGCAATTTTTAATTTCGGCTATCGCACCTTTAACGGATTTTGCCTTTACTACTCCTGCTATAGCGGGAGCATAAAGCTGTGATAATCTTTGTTTCATATACTCACCTCCAATGAGAGTATAGCACAAGCAATTCTCGCGGTAAATATCAATTATGCTACAATTTATCAATTTTGATACAAAACTCTTGCCAATGCTTTTCTATTATGGTATAATACGTTTGTAAAAAGACGGAGGAGCCTCGAGGAATATGAATTTAGATTGTTTATCAAATCTGCTCATCACAGGTATTCATTCCGCTTACACCTTCTACAATTCCGATGGTGCTAAGGGCAGAAGATGCAACAGACCGAGATGGGCTGTATTAATGAAATACGAGGGAGAAACCGTGTATACGGTAAGGCAAAGGAGATACCTCTCGGATGCTTCTCACATTGCGCTTTTGCCGAAGGGGTGCAGCTACGATTGGCACTGTACAAGGTCGGGGCATTTCTCAATTATCGAGTTTGAAAGTGACTTAGAGCTTCAAGAGCCTATCGTGTTTAACGTACGTCACGGTGAGAAAATACTGAAAATGTTCAAGCAGCTTGAGCGCAAGCGAAATATGAAGGGGAGTCTTACTCAAATTGAAGGTATTCGGGACACCTACTCCATTATCCTCGCTCTCGCCTCAGCTGTTGGAGAGGATTATAACCCGTCTCAAAAGCAGCAGAAGATAGCCGTAGCCCTTGAATACGTATCGGAAAACTATGATAAGCCTATTACCAACGACTCCCTCGCCGCGCTAACAGGGCTTTCAACTGTATATTTCAGAAAGCTTTTCACCTCCGTTACGGGTGTATCGCCCATAGCCTATGCAAAAGGTCTTCGAATACAAAGAGCTAAGGAAATTCTGCGTGGTGACTACGGCACCTTAACCGACGTCGCGGCAGCTTTGGGCTACGCGAGCCTCTACGATTTCTCAAGGGATTTCAAAAAGCACACGGGGATATCCCCTTCAAAATACGTTACAAAACAGCCAAATAATAATGGACAAAAGTAATTTTACGTCCTTATTTTTCTCAAAGCCTCCGAAAGGGGGCTTTTTTTGTTTAGCTTGAACAATTTTTGTTGCGTAATAGGTGACATTTTTGGAGGGGTGGTTTACTTACAAATTCCTAAAGATTTGCTACAATACTGTTGGACGGTGAGACCCGCCTCGAAAAGGTACCAACGAGGCACAGGGAAAAATCACCGTGGGAAAGGAAAAATATATGGAAGGAAAAAGAAAGGGACGGCAAAAGTACAGCCCCGAATATCCTGCCGCAATGTACCGCTTCTTCAGAGCCTTCGACGGACAGGGTGCGCCAAGCTTCGATAAATTCGCGCTTACAATAGGCGCGACCCGAGAGGACGTCGAGAGATGGAGAAGCAAGGAACGGTTCGAGCGGGCGTACCGAGAATGCAGCGAAATCCGAAGAGATTATCTTATTGACAACGCGCTGACACGTCGGTTCGACCCCTCATTTGTCAAGTTCCTCATCGGCTGTGAATTCGGCGACGGTGACTCAGAGGACAGAGATATAGCCCTAAGACTTGAGGTCGTGGAATAAACGCCGCAAAAGCTCGGCAAAGCACGAAAAAGCTAATAAAAGCACGACACGGGTATAAGCTAAGCTCGAAAACGGTTTTCTACCTTTATGAATATATCACTTACGCTTACGAAAAAACAGAAGGAATTTATTGATTCTTCCGAAGGGGAGGTTCTCTTCGGTGGAGCTGCGGGAGGGGGCAAATCCTTCGGGCAGATGGCGGACGCGCTGATTTTTGCCCTGAGGTATCCTCGCTCAAAGCAGCTGGTTCTGAGAAGGACCTTCCCCGAGCTTGATAAATCCCTCATTCGCACCTCTCTCGCCCTTTTCCCGAGAGAGATATATTCCTTCAACTCCTCCTCTCACGTAGGCAGGTTCAAAAACGGCTCCACGATTGATTTCGGCTATCTGGCTACCGAAAACGACGTCTATCAGTACCAGAGCGCGGAATACGACGTAGTGCGCTTCGATGAGCTGACCCACTTCACCGAGAACCAATACGTCTACCTGTTATCAAGAGTGAGAGGAGCTAACGGCTACCCAAAGCAGATTAAGTCCTCGACAAACCCGGGAGGTGTGGGACACGTGTGGGTCAAGCGGCGATTTATCGAGCCGTCGGCTCCAAGGACAGCCTTCCTTGGGGAAAACGGCTTAAAGAGAATATTTCTACCCTCGCTTCTTGATGATAACCGCTTCCTCGCCGAGGGCGACCCCGAATACCGCGCAAGGCTCGCTGCCCTGCCCGAAAGAGAAAAGCGCGCGCTTCTTTTCGGCGATTGGAACATTTTCGAGGGTCAGTACTTCGACGAATTCAACGAAGCTCGGCACGTTATTTCCCCCTTTGAGATACCCTCCCATTGGAGAAGATACAGGACCCTCGATTACGGCCTTGACCGCCTCGCCTGCCTGTGGATAGCACTTTCGCCCGACGGTGTGGCTTACGTTTACAGAGAGTTTTGCGAGTCAAACCTTCCCATATCCGAGGCGGCGCGAGGGATACTCGAAAGAACCGCAAAGGACGAGGACGTGTACGCAACGCTGGCACCTCCCGACCTGTGGGGCAGAAGTCAGGAGTCAGGCAAAAGTAAGGCTACGCTTTTCTCGGAGTACGGAGTTCACTTCACCAAAACCTCAAACGACAGAGAGTGCGGCTGGCTTGCGGTGAAGGAGCTTTTACGGGGAGACGGCGTCTCTTGCGGCTTGAGAATTTTTGATACCTGCCGCGAGATAATAAGATGCCTCCCTGCCCTGACCGTAGACAAGCTGCGCCCCACGGATTGCTCGACGGAGCCCCACGAAATTACACACGCCCCCGACGCTTTGCGCGGATTTGCCATTTTTCACTCCCGTCCGTCCCGTGAGAAGGCGGCGAAAAAAACACCGTGGAGCAAGGATATGTGGGAGGACTATCGGGCGGCAGGTCGGGCAGAGAAAAAATACCTTATAGATAAATACGGAGAACCAAATTGAAAAACATAAAACCCGAAAGACAGGCTTTCTTTGAAAGATATAAGGAGCTGTATCACGCCGCGAAAGAGGTTCACTCGGAGGTATGCTCGGAGCTTGAGGTGCATATGCGACAATATCTCGGCTCCTACGAAATAGACAACTCGAGCGAGCGTGCGACCACCGTCCGAAACGTCACCTACGAGGTCATAGAAAGCCAGATAGACCCGGATATCCCCTACCCCAAGGCTGAGCCGGAAATATATACCGAGAAGGGCGAGAGATGCGCCCACGCTATCGAGAGGCTTTGCCGCACCGTCAGAGAAAGGCTTCCCTTTGAGTCCCTCAACGACTTAGACGAAAGATACACCTACATCTACGGCGGCAGCATCTGGTACGTGGAATGGGACAGCGGTATTCGCTCCTCGGGGGCCGCGGGCGGAGTTAAGATTCATTGCATATCCCCCTTGGATTTTATTCCACAGCCCAGCATATGCGATGTGGACTGTATGCAGTATTGCTTCCTCCGCTTCACCACCACCAAAAGCGAGCTTGTGCTCCGTTACGGCGTTGAGCCCGAGGAGGTGTCGCTTTCCGAATGTGAATACAGATACTCGGAGCTTGGCACCGACGAGGACACCGTTACGGTGATTATTGCCCTGTACCGAGACTCGGACGGAGATATCGGCAAGCTGGTATTCTCGGGAGAGCTTTTACTCTCCGACCTTCCGAAGTACTATTCAAGGAAGGCTGCAGTTTGCAAAAGCTGCAAAAAGCCCGAGAGTGAGTGCGGCTGCAAAAGCTTTGAGCCCGAATACCTCGACACCCCCTTCGAGCTTGTGGGTGAGGACACCCATATAAAGTACTACACCCCCGGCACTATGCCTATCGTTATAAGGCGCAATACCAGAATATCCGACACCCTCCTCGGACTTTCCGACTGCGAGAGAATACGCCCTCAGCAGCAGGCGATAAACAAGGTTGAGTCAAGGATATTAAAGAAGCTTTTACGCGCTGGAGTGACTCCCGTAATACCCGAGGACGCCTCTGTTACCCTTGGCAATTCTGTGTTCGGCGAGGTCATAAGAATGCGCCCCGGGGAAAGCGTGGAAAATTACGGAAAAATCGACACGACCCCCGACATATCCCAGGATATAGCCGAGGCAGACAGGCTCTACGACCAGGCGAAAAGAGTCCTTGGAATAACCGACGCCCTCCAGGGTACGGACAGAACCGTCCAGGCGGAATCGGGCTTGGCAAGGCAGCTGAAGATTGCCAGAGCAAGCAGCCGACTTGAGACGAAAAAGCGTATGAAATACCACGCATATTCAAGGCTTTACAAGATTATCTTCGAGCATTACCTCGCCTTCGCCGACGAGCCGAGGCTCTTAACCTACAAGGACCCATACGGGCTTGTATGCGACGAGAGCTTCAACCGTCACGACTTTATAGAGACGGGATGTGACGGACTTCTCTATTACTCCGACGCATATCTCTTCTCTGTTGACCTGAACTCGGGAAGTGACTACTCCCGCGAGGCTCTGTGGGAGAGAAATCTTGCGAACCTTGAGTCAGGAACCCTCGGAGACGTATCCGACCCCCATACTCTCCTTTGCTATTGGCAATCCCAAGAGAGGGCGAGCTACCCCTTCGCCAAGGAAAACGTTGAGTATTTCCGCCGCCTGATAAAGCTCAGAGAGGATAGCTCCGAGGAAAGCCAAGCGATATCCGACCTAAAGCACGCCGAGAGCGCGGCGCAAATAGCCGAAAAAGGTGCTGCGGAGGGCGCGACTGAACGCGCTGACAGCGAGCAAGCGAAAGCCTAACCTAAAGCGCACCGAGAGCGCGGCGCAAATAGCTGCCCAAGGTGCTGCGGAGGGTGCGACTGAACGCGCTGACAGCGAGCAAGCGAAAGCCTAACATAGGCACACCGAGGTGTAAAAATTCACACAACCCCTTAACAAAGAAAGGAACTGAACAATGAAACAGGAAATCAAAAACAACCCTTATGCAAACGTTAATCCGGGTCCCATAAAGGCTCCTAACAGCCCTAAGAGCGGCCCGAAGTCCACCGTAATCAAGTCCTCATCTGACTTGAGAAGCAAGGCTGGTAAGTAATGGAGCAGCTGTTTGAAAAGGAGCAGAGCCGCGAGGCTGAAGGTGCCACAAGCGAGGAGGCTATCACCACAGACGCCTACCCCGTGTCAAAAAAAGCGGCATCGGAGGAGGTCTCTCACTTCGAGGGTGGCTTCAACGCAAGCGAGACTTCTCCCTTAATGGGTGGCTCCGTTGCAAGTGAGACTGCACCCTTCGAGGGCAGCTCCATTGCAAGTGAGGCTTCTCCCTTCGAGGGTGGCTTAAACGTGAGCGAGGCTTCTCCCTTCGATGGCGGCTCCGTTGCAAGTGAAGCTGCTCCATTTGAGGGAAGCTCTGTCACAAGCGAGGCTACCCCCTTCGATGGTGGCTACGTGTCGGGCGATGCTAAAGACTCCGAGAATTCACCCCTATCGGGCGACGGCGCATCGGCAGAACCGAATAGCTCGGAATCTATCCCGGACACCGACAAAATCCCCTCCAACAGGTCAGAGCGCTCGACGGCGGGCGCGCAGGTAAACAATACCGAGGACGTATTCAAGCTCTGCCTTGAATTCCCCGATATGCGCGCCAAGGACCTGTGCCGCATTACCTCTGACAAAAGATACTCGCAGCTCCGCGCTTTGGGTCTTACCCCGAGGGAGGCTTATCTTGCCACCTCAAAGCCAAAAGCAGCCGACAACAGAGCCCACCTTGTCACCGAGGTTCCCTCGGGAGCGAGGGTTCATTCCACGGGAATGACAAGCTGGGAGATGAGCTGCGCCAGAGCTTTATTCTCCGACCTTCCCGAAAGCGAAATCAAACGCCTTTACGCCAAGGTCACAAACCAAAATAACTAAATTCCAATAAAAAAAGAAAGGAAAAACAATGTTCAAAGTAACAAAAATACTTAATTCCTCAAAGGGCGCGCCCGAGATTACCTACCTTTACCTCAAGGAGGGCGAATCCTACAAGAAAGGCACTCTCGTTACGTTCAAGAGCGGCTGGCCCGTCAACTGCACACAGACCGATATGCCCACCCACATTATTCTTGCGGACGTAGAGAATGCGCCTTATAACTACTCCGTACCCGCAATCCCCCTTACTCCCGACGTGATTGTAGAAACCGTGGGTAACTCCTACACCTCCACCTTCCTTGTCGGCGAAAAGTATGCTCTTAACATAGTAGAAGGATACGCCGTCGGTATCAAGAACGTCAAGGACGGCGGAGTAGCTACGATATTTTCAAACTACTCAGACTCAAACGAACGGTACGGAAAGGTTTGCGTAAGGTTCGTATAATTACAAGCTAAGCAAGAAAGGATAAACAAATGATAATTTACTCTAAAAGCACAGGCAACACCTCCGCCGCAATAGGCAAGCTTGAAACACCTATCAAGATGATAATCGAGCGCGAGAGCGACCTTCTCGCCACCGCAAGCGGCGCAGTATCTCTTTTCAACGTTGAAAAGAGCAACAGATTCGGCGAGACCATAGTCGGCGGCAACGAGTTCAGCATCTTCTCGGCTGCGCCCGAGGGCGGCGGCGCAGACGTTGACTCTGTCAGCGAGACCTACCACAAGTTCATCGAGCATATTCAGTTTATGAAGGAGTTCACCATCACCGCAGAGATGATGGAGGACGCAAACTACGGCATTGCCGTCGATGCAAAGCACAGGGCAGAAAACTTTGTCCGCGCATATTATAAGACCATCAACAAGCTCTGCTTAACCGCCCTTACAAACGGCGAGTTCGACAGATGCCCCTTCGGCAACGCAAGCCTTGACCTCACCACAGGCGACGGTCTGCCCGTGTTCCACTCCGAGCACGTATGGGGTGACCAGATGAGCAACAAGAGCGGCGTTCAGTCCAACTTCTACTACGGCGATATCTTCCGTCACGGTGATGACCGTACCCCCTCCGCAACCGTTTTCGAGGAGAGCCTTTATGACCTCTCCGTAAAGCTTCGTAATATGGTTGACGAGACCGGTGAGGCTCTCGGCTACACCGCGGATACCATTATCCTCCCCGGCAACAGACCCATAGCCGAGGCTATCGCAAAGAAGGTTTGCGGCACACCCTACGTTGTAGGCAGCTCCAACAACGATATTAACCTCCACTACGCAAATTGGAACATCGTAGTTCTCCCCGGCTGGCAGTCCACAGACGACAGACTTATAGTTATGTCCTCCGAGGCGAACAAGAACCTTTGCGGTAATATGTTCTTCAACCGCGTACCCCTCACCGTAACCAACTGGGTAGATAACCACACCGGTAATTACATCTGGAACGGACGCTGCAGATTTGGCGTTGGCTTCGGTTCATACAAGCATATGATACTCGCCGTTGACGCTAACGACGGCTACCTTGATTCTATTCCTATGTAAATAATAGTTGTCAAAAACGGCTATTTTACATAGAAAGGACAGGTAATCACCAATGACTGTCAAAGAACTTTTAAGTGAAGTTTCTGCCCTTGGCTACGACGGTGCGCTTGAGTGTGACGAGGCGTTTCTCTGTGCCCTTGAAAGAAGCAAAAGACAGCTTTTCTCAGAGAGGCGCGTGGTTGGAACGCTGGTCATTCCGAGCCGCGTCACAAAGCCCCTTGGCCGTATTCCGATTTATCGGCATCCTTCTGGGGAGAGAGCAATCTTTCCCCTTTCGGGTGTATGCTACAGCTTCTTCGTATCGGGCGAGGGCAGGTATACCGTAGTTGACGGAGACAACAAATTTACACGCTCGTTTAATGCGGCAAGAGAAAGGCATAAGGGCTTCCTTTCCTCGGGCGGCAGCATAATTTTCGAGGGGCAGTTCGCCTTCACCGTCACCGACCTTGTGTGCTTCGGCTCCCGCTTCAGCGACAACGTCGAGGATATACCCGACGGTGGCAGCAAGAGGCTTCTTGATATGACGGAGCTTGTGGGAGATTTTCACTCCTTCGTTAGTTACCCCACGGACTCACGCGGCAAGCGACTGCCCGAGGTAACGCTTGACGGTGAGCGCATTTCTATTCCCGCGGACTTAAAAGAGGACGTTTACATAGTCTATAAGAGGACCCCGAAAAGAAGCTTCGCGGAGGCTCCCGATGCGCAAATCGACCTCCCCACGGGCTGCGAGCATCTACTCGCGCTGCTGGTGGCGTCCTACGTTTACGTAGACTCCTATCCCGAGCTTGCGGAGCTTTACGGAAAGCGGTACAGAGAAGCCGCAGAGGAGGAAAAGAAAAGCAGGGTAAGTGTTCCCGACACATCGTATCGGGATACTGACGGGTGGGCGTAATGGCTACTCACAGAAATATAATCAAATCCGATGCGGAATACACTCGCAGCTACGAAAAAATGGGCGGCATCTGCTCCTCTGTTGCCGACTGCAAGCCTTCGGAAAAATATCTCTATACCGAGAATATGTACGTTGACCCTATGTCGGGTGACGGAGCCTTAGAGAGTATTCCGGGCTTTAGAATTCTCTATTCCCTCGGAGAGAGAATAAACTCCATTTTCACTCAAACTCTCCTCAGCGGAGAAAAGTATATTCTCGTTCACTCGGGTACTAAGCTCTACCGATTTAAAGAGGAGAAGCTGTTAGCCGGAGGCTTGTCACCCGAGCCTATTGCAACCCTCAGAAACGAAAAGAGCCGCGCCTTCACCTTCGGCAGGCTTCTCTACGTTATAGACGGTGAGAAAATTCTTCTTATTGACGGTGATGGCAACGTCACCGAGGCAACAGAGTCGGACCTCACGCCCTACTATATTCCCACGACCTACAAGGAGGGCAGACGGCTGGAGCAGCTCAATCTTCTGACTCCAAGGTTTACCGAGGTGACAACCGTAAGCTCCTCAACCGAGTTTTCATTCGGCTCACCCGAGCTTGTGTATTCAATAACCGATAGCGAGAAAATGACCTGCGCCGTAACGGGTGTCGGGCAAAGGGACGAGGGTCCCCTTTACATACCTGCAAGGGCTACTATAGGTGGCAGAAGCTATACCGTAACCGAGATAGCTCCCTCCGCCCTGCGCGACAACCTCACTATAACGGAGCTTATTACCAACAAAGGCCTTGTAAAAATAGGCAAATACGCTTTTATGGGAGACAAAAATCTCACCAAGGTAATCCTCAGCTCCACGGTGTCGGAAATAGGCAAATTCGTATTCTCGGGCTGCGAGTCTCTCCAATACTTTCAGCTCGGTATTGGGGTCTCAAGTCTTGGGACGAACGTGTTCTATGGCTGCGATGCTCTGAGTGAAATTCGCTACACGGGTAGCGCTGTTGACTATGCCGTCATAGAAGGAATTGACGCCGTAGGAGAGCGCGAGGTGCTTTACGTGGAGGAGGATAGAGAGGTAGCTGTTTCTATTCCTCTTCATACGGACGCGAAGGGTGTATATCGCGTAAGCCTTGGCGGAAGTAACGTTCCCTTCACCTTCAAGCCCGCAACGCGCGAGGTTGTGCTTACCTTCGCAGACCGCTTCGAAATAGACGGAAGGGTCGTTACCGTATACGGAAATGCTTCTGATATTGACGTTGGCAAAATGCTTTTCGGCAATGCTTCGCCGTCCTGCAACGGGCAGGCGGCAATACTCGGCTCCACCGTGTGCGCGGTATATGACGGAAGAATATTTCTCTCGGGCAATCCGAGCCTTGGGGGTGCTGTATTCTACAGCAGCCTCGACAGCGAGGGCAAGCCCCAGCCCCTGTACTTTGGTAGAGAGTCATATTTCATTGACGGTCAGGGAAGCTCGAAGGTCACATCCCTGCTTGTGGACGACGGAGATTTGGTAGTATTCAAAAGCGACGACGACGGCTCGGGAAGCATTATTTACCACACGCCCTCGGGCTTAGGCACGGAAAGAAGCTATCCTCAAAGCTTCTCCCACAGCAAAACTCCCGTCCTTGGAGAGGCTTACAGATTTCTCGGCGGCGCGGTATTTATCTCCCCCGTCGGCATCTCCACGCTCAAGCGCTCCTCCTCCGATTACAGAGACCTGAGGTGCATTTCGGGTAATATATCTCCTCTTTTACTTAACGAGGATATGGAGAGTGCGTCTATCACCCGATGGCAGAGCTATCTTGCGGTGCTTATCGGCGGTAAAATGTATCTTGGAAATGCACAGGACAGACTTACGGGAGGCACCGCGGACCTTGATTGGTACTACGTTTCGGGTGTCGGAACCTACCTGAAGGCACGAAGGGTGTATAGATATTCCGACGAAATTCTCGAGGGCTTTGCCGTAGCGGATAATCCCGGTGAGGTTGCAATCGGAACTGTATACACCTCGCTGATACACAGTCCTAACATTACCTACTACACCTTAGTAGGTGAAACGAAGTACCTGGTTCACCCCACCGAGGAGCTTTCGGGAGGAGAATTTTCCCCGGCTACGGTGGCTCTCGGAGACGGCATACACCTCTATTTCGGTACCGAGTGCGGCGACATTTGCGTTTTCAACAACGACAAGCGAGGTGTCGCGCCACCGAGTGTCAAGGGCTCTGCGAGCTTTGACGAGGCTGAATACTCTTCGTATATGGGCAACCGAATTCACCCGAGCTTCTATTCCTTTGCTGGAAGGGCGGTAAAATATGCCGCCGTAACCGCTATGGACGACTGCGACGTCGGGTATCTTGAGAAGCGAACGGTTCCCTCATCTCTCGTTCTGAAGCTTAAAAACTTCGACACGGGTCGGCTGTATTGCGATATTTGCACCGATAAGGGCAAGGTCACCTACGGTCTTTCCCCCGCCTCCGACCTGACCTTCAGCAGTATGGGCTTTGAGCAGATGTCGGCTATGACGGGAGGCGCTTCGGCTATCCGTGTTGATGACAGAAGTCAAGGGTGGAACGAAAAGCAAATTGCTCTTTACACAGAGGAATTTTGTTCTCCCTTCGGTGTATATTCCATCTACTACAGGTACAAAATCAAAGGGAAACTAAAGAAAACCACAACTTAACGCCAAAGGGCGAGAAAGGTTAAAATGAAAACTCACAAATTACTATCAAGCGAGGTAACCCCCTTAAGGGTTTCCTCTCTTCCCACAAGACCCACTGCTCCCGCATCTATGGGCGGCAAGGGCTACACTCCGGCGCAGATGAAGGCGGCGTTCGATAAGCTGCCGC
This sequence comes from Clostridia bacterium, assembly GCA_017481225.1. Classification (GTDB taxonomy): domain Bacteria; phylum Bacillota; class Clostridia; order Oscillospirales; family CAG-272; genus UBA1740. The sequence continues at coordinate 14,554 of JAFUPM010000038.1, read as the reverse complement.
TTCTGATAGCCGAAAGATTTAACAGCCTTATAGACGACATCACCACGGGCTGTGTGCTTGAGGCTATGGAGGTGGCGGTAGGCGACGGTATGAAGCTCAGCGAGTTGATAGAGGCAATAGGAAACGGCAATCTTGCAAGCCTTATTTCCGTCGGAAATTCCTCTCTTGCCACAGCTCTTGCAAATCTTGAAGCAAGACTTACAAAGCTCGAGGAGGTGCTGTAATGATTAAAATTGTTATAGGCTTTTTCGAGGGAGAGGCAGAGCTTATTGATTACAAAAGCGGCACAGGACACGAGGCGGAAATATCCTTCCTTGAGCCCTGCGACGGCTTCATAACCTTAGGTGACGTAACGGTGCGCCTCAAGGAGGGTGTCGCAAAAATCGACCTCAGACTTATCGACGACGGCGAGCTTACGCCTATTCTCATTTTAAAGGACTGCCGCCGCGAGCTGCCGAAGCTTATCAAAAGCTCACGTATACTCGAGCCTGCATCTCCCGACTCCGATTTTATCCGCAGGATATCCCTTCGCGAAAGGCAGCTTTCTCGGAGAGTTGCGGAGCTTGAGGGGGAGATAGCTAAAATATCAAAAAGCGTATACGGAACGCCTCTGTTCTGATATACGGGAAAGGAAATTAATGAAAAGGAAATTTAAATTTTTAGCAAAGTCAACCGCAATTGCAATGCTCTCTGCTCTGCTTTTTGCCGCGCTCCCCGTAACAGCCCTCGCAGCTAATACAGCCAAAAGCTACGGTGAGACCGCAGCCGAAGCCGAGAGCAACGATAACGTTGCCATAGCAGAAACGGAAAGCAACGGAAGTCTTACCGTGGCGGAAACACCCGTAGTTGGCTCCGCCTATAACGGCGTCGAGAACGCTGCTGAAAGCTACGGTGAGACCGCAGCCGAAGCCGAGAGCAACGATAACGTTGCCATAGCAGAAACGGAAAGCAATGATAGCCCTGCCTCAAATGAGGATAGCGGCACCGAAAGCGGCACTGTAGACACACAGACAAACTCTGACAAAGAAGACACCCCTACAGACGAAGATGCAGCCTCAGCCGAAGGTGCAGACACTTCAAACGAAGATGACAAAAATGTATTCTCCATCATCTACGGCGAAATAATGAAAAATGCCGGGGATATTTTTTCAACCCTTGCGTTTATCTCCAGCTTACTTATTGCAATAGCCTACAAAAAGGGGCTCCTCCCCGCCCTCACACGCGCCGTAACGGGTATTGAGGGTGCTTTGGACAAGGTAAAAAAGTCCGCCGACGAAACTAAGGTGGGTATGGGCGAGGGCTACAAGGAAATCGCTCAGAAGCTCAGTCTCTTTGACGAGAGCATTGAAGGCTACAAAAGCAGCCTCACCTCTATTGAAGAGAGGCTCTCAGGGCTTCAAAACGACTCGTCCGAGCGCGAAAAATTCAAGATTATTATGGCATCTCAAATCGACCTTCTCTACGATATCTTTATGTCGTCATCGCTTCCTCAATATCAAAAGGAGGCGGTTGGTGCGCGAGTTGTTAAGATGAGAGAGGAGCTGGCTCGCGATGAGTAAAAAGCCCGATTTTGTAAAGTATCTTTTACATATTCTCGGTTTTTCGCTCTGTATTCTTCCTCCGCTGCTTGCGACACTTAATTATTTTCCGTTATGGATTGAACGGGGAGGACAGCACGCCCTGGCAGGCGGTACGGCTCTGCTTTTAGCTCTCTGTATGCTTCCTCTGTATAAGCATATTGGGAGAATACTTCGCTCTGCCGCCTCCTATACGGTATGGCTTATCATATTTGTTATTTTCTTCTCGCTCTCGCGGATTGCCGAGGAGATGACGGTCATATCCTTTATGGGCTTTGTGGGCAATATTCTCGGCGCCGTATGCTTCCGCATTGCAAAAGGGGGCAGAAGGAAATGAAAGAGCATAGCTTTGATAGAGACCTCTTGGAGGGCGGCTCACTGTTGCGACGCGGCTATGCTTATATCGCCGCCAATTCCGGCAAGATTATAGCTTTAATAACGGCTCTGGTTGCAGCGCTCGTTACCTTTACCGACGTTGCCTTAACGGGCTTTGGTACTGCCGAATTTACAACTACTCTTCTCGTGATGCTTATTGCATCTTACCTTATTTACTTTTCCCTCGAGGACGCAAGTGAAAGGTTAGGAGAGGAGAGTGAGGAGTATCGCGAGGCAAGTGCCCGTTACCTGGAAGCGAGACGCAAAATTCAGCCCGAACATATAGACAAGCTGCGCGAGTACCTTGCAAGCTACTCTGAAAGAGAGCTAAGCTACAGGCGCAGAAGCTATCTGTGTCGCGAGGGCTGCTCTGCTATTTCCTACGAAAAATACAAGGCGGGAGAAAGGGTAACAGCCAGTGAGGCGAAGGCATTCCGTCGAATGGACAGAATGAAGCCCGTCGGCATAACTCCCACCTCCCTTCTCTCAAGATACGGCGCAGATGCACGAGAGCTTGTAAATCCAAACGTCGCAAGGCGCGTAGGGTCACTTCTTAAGCTTTTGCCCTCTACCGTGTGTATGTTTTTCACCGCTTCGGTAATTCTTACAGCCAAGCCCGACCTCACCCCCTCGGTGATTATCGAAGGCATACTAAAGCTTTCTGCCCTCCCAATAGTGGGCTTCAAGGGCTACAGCTCGGGCTACGCCTTCGCCTTGGGCGCAGGGCTTAGCTGGCTCGAGACGAAAACAAGGCTCCTCGAGGGCTTTATTGATACCGTAAATGCCGAAAACGCGACACGTCCCGAGACTTGCGTAGGAGAAATTAGCTAGTTCAGTGCTACACGCACCGAGGCTTGCGTAGGAGAAATTAGCTAGTTTAACGCTACACGCACCGAGGCTCGCGCAGAGGAGATTTGCTAGTCCAACCGCGCCAAAGCCCTATATTTCAGCTACGGATGTGAGATAGCTTATAACGTTATGCACAACGAGCCTCGGAATGAGCGCCTAATTAGTTCAAAACGCGACACGTCCCGAGACTCACAAGGGAGAAATTAGCTGGTTCAGTGCTACACGCACCGAGGCTCGCGCAGAGGAGAATAGCTAGTCCAACCGCGCCAAAGCCTTATATTTCAGCTACGGATGTGAGCTAACTTATAAAGCCACGCGGTAAAGCGCGGACAGGCAAAGTCAGAGCTATTGACTTTGCCTGTTTTTTATGTTAAAATAATTCGTGAAAAAGCTTGCCGCAAGGCAGCAAAATTCGCTCATACAAAGGTGTGGTTGCGCTACGGGAGGTGTCTTATGCTGTTTGATAAGGAAAGAAATATTATAAGAATAACTCTCGGCGAGCTTGTGAGCATCGCAAGGCGCGGCATATCCCCGACTCTGCCATTCGACGAGGAGGAGCCTAATCTCCTCGAGGTCACCTCCCGCAGGCTTCGCGCAATTTTGGGAGAGGTAAGGTCGGAGAAGCTCTATTACAGCTTCGAGGCAGGAGAACATAGCTTTGAGCTTTCGGGCTGTGCCGAGGATATATCCGGCGACGTTATCACCGTGGCGCGGGAGATTACCTCCTCACTGAACAAGCCGAGGCGCGAGGAGATTTCGGAGGTTCGTGGCGAAGCATTCGTGCTGGCTCACGCCCTCGCAAGCATAAACGGATATAAGACGGTGGGCATAAGGCTGGTTTATATTAATTCGCTCACCGGAGAATATAACGTCACAGAGGAAAGGCAGCCTCGGGAGAAGCTTGAAAAATTCTTTGAGAAATGCATCTCGGTTGTGGAAAAATATGCAGCTCCCGAAATTGACAGAGTAACAAGGCGACTCCCCACTCTCTTGGGTATGCGCTTCCCTTACGACAACGTAAGAGAGGGTCAGGGCGAGTTTGTAAGAGCCGCCTACAGAACCATATCCAGGGGCGGTGTGCTGTACGCGTCAGCACCCACAGGTACGGGAAAAACCGTCTCCGCCCTCTACCCCGCCCTGCGCACTCTCGGTGACGGAAGATGCGACAAGGTGTTCTACCTCACCCCGAAGTCAACCACCTCCGAGGCGGTGAAGGACTGCGTCAACCTTATGTGCGAAAGAGGCGCTGTAATTCGCGCCATAATTATGACGGCAAAGGACAGGGCGTGTACGGAAAATCACCTCTGCCGCAGGTCAAAGCGGCTCTGCAGACGGGCGGAATGTAATAATCTCGCCGATGCAACCTTAGATTTATACAAGCTTCAAAAGCCCGTAATCACTCTTTCCGAGGTGGCGGACGTGTCGCAAAAATGGGCAATTTGCCCCTATGAGCTGATGCTATCATACGCGGAGCTGTGCGACGTTGTGTGCTGCGACTTCAACCACCTGTTTGACCCGAGAGCATATATCAGAAGATTTTTCACAGAGGGCGGCAGATACGCCCTGCTGGTAGACGAGGCGCACAACCTTGTGGAAAGGTCGCGCGAGATATACTCAGCCGAGATAGACGAGGCGGCAATTCTGGCACCTACCGAGAGCGAAATTCTCGGGGAGCATTCCTCGCTTCGCGCGATTTGTGGGGAGGCGTGTCGCGTTTTCCACGATACTATGATGCTTTATCTCAAGGACGAGCTGCGTGAAGGCCGTGACGGAGAGCTTGTAGGTTGGGCAAATCTCTCCGAAATACCCGAGAGACTCTATTCCCTATTTGACGAGCTATGCGCGGCGACAGAGAGCGAGCTATTCAGAGCCCTGTCGGCAAAGGACTCGGAGTCCGAGGCTCGCGCTCACGAAATACGCTCTTATCTCTATACGGTGAAGCGGTTCAGAGACGTTGCCGCAAGGTTTGACGAATGTTATAAATTGTTTACATTTTACGAAAAAGGGGCTATCCGTGTTAAATTATACTGCCTGGATACAGCTCCTAATATAAGGGAGAGACTCAAAAAATGCCACGGCTCGGTACTCTTCTCCGCGACCCTCTCACCCCTCGATTACTACAGGGCGGTGCTTGGCGGCGAAAGGTCAGACGACACCCTCGAGGTCTCCTCTCCCTTCGACCCCTCCCAGCTTTCGGTCACCATAATGGACAAGGTAAGCACTCGCTTCTCCGAAAGAGAGGACACTCTCGGTGCCGTTTGTAGGGTTATCGCTGCAACCGTATCCGCAAAGAGGGGGCATTATATGATATTCTCGCCCTCCTTCGCATACTCCGAGGCGCTCTCCAAGGCATTCGCCGCAAAGTACCCGAAAATCAAAATCATATCTCAAAGCAAGGATATGTCCCTTCGCGAAAAGAGGGAATTTCTAGAGAATTTCAAGCGCGAGGAGAACTCTTACCTTATAGCCTTCTGCGTTATGGGCGGTATCTACTCCGAGGGCGTTGACCTGGCAGGAGACAGCCTTATCGGCGCAGTTGTGGTCGGTATCGGTATGCCACAGCTTTCCTACGAGCGCGAGGCGGTGGCAGAATACTACGACGAAAAGTACGAGATGGGCAAGCAATACGCCTACATTTACCCGGGAATGAACCGAGTTTTCCAGGCGGCAGGCAGAGTAATTCGCCGCGAGGACGACAGAGGCGTCATTGTCCTTATAGACGATAGATTTGACGACCCCATTTATAAAAAATCTCTCCCCGCCCTATGGAAGGGTGTTAAATTTATCGGCGACCCGAAACGCTTGCGCGAAATTCTCGACCAATTCTGGGCCGAAAAGTAACTCGCCTTTTTGATTAGCTGCAAAACAGGCATGAGCACAAATACAAAAGCAAAAACCAAAAAGCAAAAACAAAAGAACATACTCCAAGCGAATAAGAAAACCAAAAACAAAAAAGAACGGAAGAGCTTTCCGTTCTTTTTTCTTAAATATTGCTAATCCAAAAATACAAAAATTGGTGCCATTTTGGGTTCGTCATCGTTGTTTTGTTATATTTTTCGGGGTTTTTATACTGTATTTTTCCGTTCAGGCAAACGTGCCCTTCCTATACTGTGCGTAGTAAGGCTTCCGTAAAAGCAAGCCATTTTAGAATAACAGCTAAGGAAAAAGTATATATCAGTAACCATCAATAAACACAAAGCAAAGACGAACCTATACTATCTGCCCGCACCCAAAGAAAGCAAACCTTAATATTCCTTAACAAGGGCGAGAGTAAGCTCTGTGGAGTTTTTCGCCGCAATGGGAAGGAACGTGGGGTAGTCCATGGTTGCCTCACCGTCGGCGGAGTCGGATATTGCGCGCACAACCGCAAAGGGTGTGCCGTTTATAAAGGCAGTCTGGGCAACAGCGCAGCCCTCCATTTCGCAAACGTCGGCTCCAAATTCCGAGACGATACGGCTTTTATCCTCAGCCGATGCGATAAATTTATCGCCCGACGCAATCCTACCGACAGTCGCGCGAAGACCTAAAGCCCGAGCAGAGCTTAAAAGAATGTCGGACGCCCTCATATCAGCTTCAAAATAAATTTTGTTTATACCCGAGACAAGTCCCTTGGGGTCGCCTATCGCTGAGGTGTCCATATCGTGCTGAACGAGGTCGCGGGCTATAACTATATCACCCGTAGTAAGACCGCCCGAAAGCGCACCGCCAACACCGGTATTCACTATAAGGCTCGGTGAATATTTAAGTATCATAACCTCGGCACAAACGGCGGCAAACACCTTGCCGATACCGCACTTGGCTATTGCCACCCTCTTGCCGAGAAGTGTTCCCGTATAAAAGGATATGCCGCTTACGGTTTCGCACGCCGCGCCATCAAGCTTCTCAAGAAGTCCGAAAACCTCGGGCTCCATCGCGCCGATAATTCCTATATCAACCTTCATATCTTTCCTTTCCGAAGTACAACTACTCCTCGTATTTAAAATCCCAAGCCCGAGACTCGAGGATAGCAAGATATCTTCTGCACTCTGCCTTAGCAGAGTCTAAATCCAGGTTTTTGTAATTGCCGCACTCACGTCTTACGGCTCCAAACATTTCGCCCTCGTGATTGATAATTTTAGCGAGTACGTCCTTGACAGTGTCCAGAATTTCGGCATTTTCGGCATCTCTGACAAGCAGGTAAAAGCCCGTCTGGCACCCCATAGGTCCAAAGTAAATTACCCTGTTGCCAATAGAGCTTGAACGAACGTAGGTCGCAAACATATGCTCTACGGAGTGCATTGTGAGATTATCCATATAAACCCCCGAATTTGGGACACGTGTCCGCATATCGTAGGTTGTAACGTCACCGTCAACTCTGGAAACGTATATTCCCTCGGTCAGCTTATCGTGGTCAACGGTGAACGAAGCAATCTTTTTTACTTCCGACATTATCCGTCTCCTTTTTTGTTCAGAAGGTTAGAACCTTTCGAACCTGTTTTTTGTCAAAATACAAGGTATTTGAAAACCTATATTTACATTTTCGTGCATTTTGCTTATATTCAAAGGGTTGCGCGCTAAGCGGCAACCCTTCAAAAGTTTGTATTAGAACTCAAGCTTCTCTCTGATGTAGCTTCTGACATCGGCGAGAGGAATTCTTACCTGCTCCATCGTGTCTCTGTCACGAACGGTTACGCAGCCGTCGTTTTCGGTATCGAAGTCGTAGGTAATGCAGAAGGGAGTACCAATTTCGTCCTCGCGGCGGTATCTTTTACCGATAGAGCCCGTCTCGTCAAAGTCAACTGCGAACTCCTTTGCAAGCTCGTCGTAAAGCTCGAGAGCCTTCTCGGAGAGCTTCTTGGAGAGAGGAAGAACCGCAGCCTTAATGGGAGCAAGTGCGGGGTGAAGGTGAAGAACGGTACGAACGTCGCCCTCGCCGATAGTCTCCTCGTCATAAGCATCAACGAGGAAGGCAAGCGCAACTCTGTCAGCACCGAGGGAGGGCTCGATAACGTAGGGAATATAATGCTCGCCCGTCTCCTGGTCGAAGTATGTCATATCCTTGCCCGAGTGGGTCTGGTGCTGACCGAGGTCGTAGTCGGTTCTGTCAGCAACGCCCCAAAGCTCGCCCCAGCCGAAGGGGAAGAGGAACTCGAAGTCGGTGGTAGCCTTAGAGTAGAAGCAAAGCTCATCGGGGTCATGGTCGCGGAGTCTGAGGTTTTCCTCTCTCATACCAAGGTTAAGGAGCCACTTGTGGCAGTAGTCCTTCCAATATGCGAACCACTCAAGGTCGGTGCCGGGCTTGCAGAAGAACTCAAGCTCCATCTGCTCGAACTCTCTGGTGCGGAAGATAAAGTTACCGGGGGTAATCTCGTTTCTGAAGGACTTACCAATCTGCGCAACACCGAAGGGGAGCTTCTTTCTCGATGCTCTCTGTACGGAGTTGAAGTTTACAAAGATACCCTGAGCCGTCTCGGGACGAAGGTAAACGGTATTGGTGGAGTCCTCGGTTACACCTATAAAGGTTTTGAACATAAGGTTGAACTTCTTGATGTCGGTGAAGTCCTTACCGCCGCAATCGGGGCAAGTTATGCCCTTCTGCTTGATGTAATCTGCCATTTCGGAAAAGCTCCAGCCTGCGGGGTTATCGTCAAGGCCGTTTGCGAACGCATATTCCTCAATGAGCTTGTCTGCTCTGTGGCGCGCCTTACAGCCCTTGCAGTCCATAAGGGGGTCGGAGAAGCCGCCAACGTGACCCGATGCAACCCAAGCCTCAGGGTTCATAATGATAGCGGAATCAAGTCCTACGTTGTAGCGGGATTCCTGCACGAATTTTTTCCACCAAGCGCGCTTTACGTTGTTCTTGAACTCAACGCCGAGAGGACCGTAATCCCAGGAGTTAGCAAGGCCACCGTAAATTTCGGAGCCGGGGAAAATGAAGCCGCGATTTTTGCAAAGTGCGACAACTTTGTCCATTGTCTTTTCTGTGTTTTTCATTTTACACCTCTATTTAATTGTCTTTTTGTAAACTTTAGTTATATTTTCAGCCTAAATTCGGCTATTTTTTACACACTGCTTAACAGTTTGACCTTCACGGTTTTTCCGCGCATTATTCCTTCAAAACACCGACGATTTTGCCGTCGTTAAAGCTTGTCGGGATAACCTCGCATATCTCGCCGCGAACGTCTCGCATAGCCTCACAGACAACCTCCACGTAGGAATCGCTGTGCCCTGTATAGAGCCGCCCTCGCTTCGTCTCGAAAACCACCGACAAGGGCCTGCCTCTTTTAACAATACCCGAAAGCACACTGTCGCGCACCTCGTTTTTGACGGCGATAAGCCTTGCGCTTCTGTCGTGCTTTACGTCCTCGGGAACCTGGTCGGCTCTCTGTGCTGCGGGAGTGCCTACCCTCTTTGAGTAGGCGAAAACGTGAGCATCAAGAAGCTCTGCCTCTCTGACGAAGCTGACAGTCTCCAAAAAGTCCTCCTCGCTCTCCCCGGGGAAGCCAACCATAAGGTCGGCGGTAAATGTAACGTCGGGTATATATTCTCTTATTCTCGTGAGGTTCTCCAGTGCGCGCTCTCGCGTATATCGGCGCTTCATACCCTTCAGCACCGAGCTTGAGCCCGACTGCATCGAAACGTGGAAATGAGGAACCAGTATTTTAAGGTCCTTCACCTTCGTAATGAATTTCTCACCGATAAGCTCAGGCGCCATAGAGCCCAAGCGAATTCTGTCGCAGGCACCTATGCGGTCAAGCTCACAAAGCAGGTCGGAAAGCGTGTATTCCTCGTCGAAGTCCGCACCGTAAGAGCCCGTTTCAATACCTGTAAGTACAACCTCGCGAGTACCTCGGGAGTAAAGTCCCTTGACCTCGGCTATTACCTCATCAGGCAGCTTCGAACGGACGGGACCTCTCGCCGCCGCAATGGCGCAATAGGTGCATTTGCACTCGCAGCCGTCCTCTATTTTAACGTAACCGCGTGTCCTCGGAGCGTGCTCGATACACATTTTCTCAAAGGTCGCCCCGTCGAGCGAGCCGACGTTTACTATGGGGAGCTTTTCCACGGTCGGTGCCGCTACTCTATCTCCATCATAGGAATTATCTTCAGCTTGTAATTTGCTGCCGTCACCGCTAGAGCGTCCTGCAGCAATATGCGCACAGCTTCTATCTCCGCCCGAAAGCTTTTCCTCCGAGGGCGGTTGCATTTCGTCGCATTTTTCAAACTTTTCTACACTAAATGCGGCACCCGTGTCGCGCTTTTTCGCTTCTTTCTCCCCGAGCAGCCTCTCGGCGATAGGCACTAAAGACAGCTTGTCCGCCGTTCCGACAACTGCCGCAACGCCCTCTATGGCGGATACCTCCTCGGGGGCGCGCTGGCTGTAGCAGCCCATAACAAGCACCAGCCCTTCGGGGTTCTTCCTTATAGCGCGGCGAATATATTTCCTGGATTTCGCATCACTTTCGGCGGTAACGGTGCAGGTGTTTATAACGTAAACGTCGCACACCTCGGAAAAGTCCCGCACCAGAAAGCCGCGCCGACTGAACTCCTCCGCCACAGCCTCGGTCTCATAGCTTGAAACCTTGCAGCCGAGGGTGTATAAACCAACCTTATACATTTTAATCCGAGTAAACCTCGGGCTTGAGTACACCTACGTAGGGCAGCGCGCGGTATCTCTCTGCATAGTCAAGTCCGTAGCCCACCACGAACTCGTCGGGTATCTCAAATCCTACGTAATCGGGGGTGAAATCAACTACTCTGCGAGAGGGCTTGTCGAGAAGGGTGCAGGTTCTGACGCTCTTTACGCCCTTATGAGTAAGGTACTTCATAAGGTAGGAGAGGGTTCTGCCGCTGTCGATGATGTCCTCAACGATAAGCACGTCGCACTCCTCAAGGTCAGGTCTTATAAGGTCCAAGACGATATTGACGTTTCCCGAGGACTGAGTACCCGCGCCGTATGAGGAAACGCGCATACAGTCTATCTCAAGGGGAACCGTAAGCTTTTTCATAAGGTCGCCCATAAATACTATGGAGCCCTTAAGTATACAGAGAAGAACGAGCTTTTTATCCTCGCCTGCGTAATCGCGGCTGATTTCCTCCGCAAGTCTTGAAACCGCGGCGTCAAGCTCTCCCTCGGATATAAGCACCTTGTCAATATCCTTATTTATCATAACACATCTCCCGACGTCACAAAATTATACAACCTTAATTTTAACAGAAACAGAGGGAATTGTCAAGTACGGAGGGGGTGTTTTTACTATTTTCTCCGTTTTATACAAATGATTTTTATTATTCATTATTATTATATAGAAAGTTTTTTGATTTTTCTCTTGACAAAAGGATAAAATTAGGATATAATATACTCTGCTTTCGTATGAATACGCACTGACGGGCATAAATTTGCCCGCGACGTTATTACAATTTGAACAAGGAGGTGCACCATGAAGAGAACATATCAGCCCAAGAAGAGACAGAGAAAAAAGGAGCATGGCTTCAGAAAAAGAATGGCAACCGCTAACGGCAGAAAAGTTCTTAAGAGAAGACGCGCCAAGGGTAGAGCTAAGCTCACCTATTAATCAAGTCTTATGATTTGATGGCCGCATGGCTATAAAAACCTCCGATAAAGCGCTCAGTTTGCCGACTTTATCGGAGGTTTTAATTCGCCTATCGGGGAGGCGACGGCATAACCGTCCCCGACTATTATTGTGTCCTCGGGACACGGAACGGAGGAATACGGAATATGAAATTCTCTGCAATATGTGAAAATCATCTGTATTCCAAGGCGTATTCGAAGGGCAAGAGAGCTGTGACGTCGGCTCTTGCCGTTTACGTTCTGCCCGACTATGGGGCAAAGCGACTTGCGAAAGCTCACCCACAGAAGATAACGGTCAACAGAATTGGCTTGACCGTATCCACAAAGCTCGGAGGCGCCGTAGTGCGCAGCCGTGTTCGCAGAATACTGCGAGAGGGACTCCGCGCGCTGGAGAAGGAAAGACCTCTTAAGGTCGGCTACCTTATCGTTATCGCGGCGCGGTCCTCGGCGGTTAATATGAAGAGCGACGATATCAAGCACCAGCTAAAGGGTGCGTTTGAAAAGCTCGGTATGTTCAGCCAATGAAGCACGTGATGATATGGCTCATACGCCTCTACAAAAAATTTATTTCCCCCCTGAAGCCCCCCTGCTGCAGGTTTACACCGTCCTGCTCAACCTATGCCATTGAGGCATTTACGAAACGAGGCTTTTTCGTGGGGTTTGGGCTTACCGTGTGGAGAATTTTGCGTTGTAACCCCTTCTCTAAGGGCGGCTACGACCCTGTTCCCGAGCGCGGAGAAAGGTCTAAAAGAAAGATGCGTGATGAAGAGGCGCGCTGACGGTGCCGACAAACAAAAGAATTAAAGGAAAAATAAAATGTTTGATTTTCTCTACGAATGGATAGGAGCTATGCTCTCGTGGTTCAGCGACCTCTTCGGAGGAAGCTACGCCCTCGCATTGCTTCTTTATGCTTTGCTTTTCAAGATTGTATTCCTTCCCTTCTCCATAAAGCAGCAGAAGAATCAGATCAAGATGGCAAAGCTCACACCTAAAATCGAGCTTATTAAGGCAAAATACAAAGGAAGAACCGACCAGGCGACCCAGCAGAAGATGCAGCAGGAGATTCTTGAGTTCCAGCAGAAGGAAGGCTACAGCCCCCTCTCCGGTTGTCTCCCTATGCTCCTTCAGCTTCCTATAATCATCTTCCTTTACAACATTATAAGAAACCCTCTCTCCTACATCTGCAATCTCGGTGACGAGGCTGTGCAGAAAATTCATCAGATAGTTACGAATGCAGAGAAGCTTGCCGACTTCAAGTCTATCGACCAGATAGGGCTTATCGGCAAGATTAACGAGTTTCTCGCAGGAGAGAATGCAGCACAGCTTGGCGAGTGGTCCGAGCAGCTTGCAAACAGACCCGACTTCACACTTTTCGGCAGTGTAAACCTTGCAGCCACCCCCAGCATTACAAACATTACCTGGATTACCCTTATACCCCTTATCGCAGCAGCCCTCACCTGGCTTTCTATGTTCCTTTCCCGTAAGTGGAACGGCAATGCAAACGCCGTTCAGGGTCAGGACGCCCAGGCTCAGGCTTCTCTGAAAATGATGGACCTTGTTATGCCTGCGATGACTCTGTTCATTGCCTTCGGCTTCTCGGGTATGCTGGGTCTTTACTGGATTTATCAGTCAGCGCTCGGAATTCTCCAGACCTTCATACTCTCCCGCGCAATGCCCCTTCCCAAGTACACCGAGGAGGAGCTTAAGGAGATGAAGCGCCAGCAGAAGGCGGCTGAAAAGGCTCAGAAGGCAGCTCTTAAGGAGGTTCCCAAGTACCGTTCTCTCCACTATATCGACGAGGACGATTACGACGAGCTTCCCGAAATCAAATCCAAGGGTAACGACAGCGGCAAAAGGTCAGGCTCCACTATGGATATGCCCGATATTAAAGACTAAGACAGAACGATAGGATTATTATACAATGATTAAAGAAATTACAGCAGTAGGAAAGGACATTCTCGAGGCAAAGGAAAATGCCCGTGCAGCGCTTGGCGCAGGGGAGCTTGAGGACGTTCAGTTTGAGATTATAGATGCGGGAACCAAGGGCTTCTTCGGCTTTATGTCAAGACCCGCGAAGGTCAGAGCCTTCATTGAGATGCCCGACCCCGTTGAAAGAAACAAAAGACACGAGAAGCCCGCGCCCAAGAAGGCAGAGGGCGAGGTAAGCGAAAGCCGTCCCGAGGGCGCACATAAGAAGAAAAAGAGACGTCCCGAGAAGAAGAAGGCAGAGCGTTGTGAGGAGGTCGAGAAGGTATCCAAGCCCAGAAGCGAGGTTATCCCCGAGGCTGAGCTTAAAATGGAGCGCCGCGAGGTCGGCGAGGGCGAGGATATGTCCTTCGACTTCGTAAAGACCGTGCTTTCCGATATCGGACTTTCCGCTACCGCAGAGCTTTACGCTTGCGAGGACGGCACAAGAAGAATTACCATCGTCGGCGACGATGCATCTGTGCTTATCGGTCACCACGGCGACACTCTCGATGCGCTTCAGTACCTTGCAAACCTGGCTTCGGCGAGAAAGAATGTAAACGGCGAGCGCGACAAGAGCCGCGTTACTATTGATATTGAGGGCTACAGAAAGAAGAGAGAGGAAACTCTCAGAGCTCTTGCAAGAAGAATGGCGGCAAAGGCTCTTCGCAACAGAAGAAGCGTTATGCTCGAGCCTATGAGCGCATACGAGCGCCGCATCATTCACTCTGAAATTCAGAACATTGAGGGCGTTTCCACCAACTCTATCGGCTCCGACAACAACAGAAAGATTGTCATTTTCCTTACAGACAAGAAGCCCAAGGGCATCTTTGAGGAGGAGAAAAAGACTCCCCTCGCAGAGGAGTTCGCTCCCGACGAGGAGATTGACGCATCTGCAGTGCTTGTAGCAAACGAGATTGCTCACGCCTCCGACGATGAGGAGAGCGTTAACGAGCCTGTTGAGACTCTTCGCCCCGCTGACGAGGTTGTTGAGGACGACCTCGACCTTCAGTAATATGCAGGGTTACTTCGACACAATAGCGGCAATATCCACCCCACCCGGCAAGGGTGGGGTTGCCCTTATCCGAATATCGGGTGTGGACGCGGATAGGATTGCCGAGAAGGTATTCGTAAGCGCCACGGGCAAGGAGTACCGCGCAATCCCCCCGAGAGTACAGAGTTACGGCTACGTTATGGACGGCGGGGAGAGAGTTGA
>JAFUPM010000002.1 GCA_017481225.1 Clostridia bacterium | reverse complement strand
TCCCCCTCGGGGGTGCTGCGGGCGGTTCTTTTATGCAACACGGGGTAGGGGATTTCCTCGATGGTGGCGCTCATGGCGTCGGTGGTGTTCACGGCGCGACTGATTGCGGGCCAGCCGTCGTCACGCTGGCCGTCGCGGACGCCTACGCTCTGGAAATCGGGAACTGCAATAAAGTACTGCCATACCTTGCCTGCAAGGCCTGCGATATCGAACTCCTCGCGCAGAATGGCGTCAACCTCGCGGAGAGCCTCAAGGCGGTCACGGGTGATAGCGCCGAGGCAGCGAACTCCGAGTCCGGGGCCGGGGAAGGGCTGGCGGTAGACCATCTCGTCGGGAAGCCCGAGAGCCGAGCCGACCACTCTGACCTCGTCCTTGTAAAGGAGCTTCACGGGCTCAACCAGCTCAAACCTCAGGTCCTCGGGCAAGCCGCCTACGTTGTGGTGCGCCTTGACTCCGTGGGACTCGATAATGTCGGGATATATGGTGCCCTGAGCGAGGAACTCGACACCCTCAAGCTTGCGAGCCTCCTCCTCGAATATTCTGATAAACTCGCCGCCGATAATCTTTCTTTTCGTCTCGGGGTCTGCGACACCGCGCAGCTTCTCAAGATATCTGTCGGTAGCGTCTATATAGACGAGATTCGCGCCAAGTCTGCGTTCGAATACTTCAATAACCTGCTCCGACTCACCCTTGCGCATAAGTCCGTGATTGACGTGTACGCAGACGAGCTGCTTACCGATAGCCTTAATGAGAAGAGCCGCTACTACCGAGCTGTCAACTCCGCCCGAGAGGGCTAAAAGCACCTTTTTGTCTCCTACCTGCTGTCTGACAAGGGCAACCTGCTCTGCGATAAACGCGTCTGCAAGAGCGCGAGTTGTGATGCGCTTCATTGATTCGGGTCTGACGTTGGAATCCATATAAACCTCCGAAAATTTAATATATACTAATTATACAACCCGAAAGATAAAATTTCAAGATGTTTTTTTCACAAAATTATGCGTAGGTAATAAAATGAAATTATCGAATTTGTATACGGAAAAGAGGTAAACTATGCTTGCAACAAAGCCATACAACAGAGAAAACGCCGTAGCCTACGCGAGAAAATACGCCTTCTCGCAAAATCCAAGGTTCGGAAACTTCGCGGGAATCGGTGGAAACTGCACAAACTTCGTCTCCCAGGCGATATACGCAGGCGGCTGCGAAATGAACTATACGCCGACCTTCGGGTGGTACTATATTTCACTTGACGAGAGGGCGCCGTCCTGGACGGGGGTGGAATTTTTCTTCAACTTTATAACGCAGAACGCAGGAGTGGGCCCCTACGGCAGGGTGGCTACCGCCGACGAGGTCGAGATTGGGGACGTCATACAGCTCGGAAGAAACGAGGAGGGATATTACCATACGCTGATTATCGTGGGCTTTGACGGTGAGGACCCCCTCGTTGCGGCGCAGACCGACAACGCCTACGCCCGTCCGCTTTCAACCTACGACTACGATTACTCAAGATATATCAAAATTTTGGGGATAAGGTTTGAGACACCCGAGAGTAACTTCTGCTTTGAGGAGCTGATGCGCGATTAGCGTGCAAAACCTCGCTATGCAATGAGTGAGGGAGAGCCCGTTTAAAGAGGTGAAATGCGCGAGGCGAAAAGCCCTTCTAAGAGGTAAAAAGCGCGAGGCAAAAAGCCCTTCTAAGAGGTAAAAAGAGCGAGGCAAAAAGCCCTTCTAAGAGGTAAAAAGCGCAATACTGAAAGCTCCTAGAAAAGGCGGAAAGATGCCTGAGAGCTTGTAGCATTTTCTGCCTTTGGTAAATCAATAGCAACGCGTATAACAAAATAAAAACCGCAAATTTGCAACGTAATGTTTACAAATTTGCGGTTTTTTCAATAAATTAATATTAAAGGTTAATCTTATGTTCTACGGTGAAGAGGTCAAGAAGGTGGGATTTTTTGTATTCGATATCCGCCTTCATCTGAGCGATTTCCTCCTCGGAGAATTTGTCAAGGTCGCCGTCCTTAAGGGTGCCCTTATACATTCTGTCAAGGATAAGCGCGTAGTTGATGTCGCGGGCGACAATCTTGTTCATCTTCTCGCAGACTACGACGTTTGAGCTGCCGCGGAGAAGCTCCTCTGCGGCGTAGGTGCCCATCTTGGAGGCGAGGACTCTGTCGCGCAGGGTGGGGTTACCGCCTCTTACTATGTGGGCAAGGCGGGCGAACTTCGTCTCAACTCCCGTGGTCTCCTGGATTTTCTTAGCAAGGGCGGGAGCATACTCGCTGCCTACACCCTCGGAGACGATAACGATAAAGTTTCTCTTACCGAGCTTTTTAGCTGCGGCAATTCTCTTGCATATACCCTCGTCGCTGTAGGGGAACTCGGGAACGACTACTGCGGACGCGCCCGAAGCGATAGCGGTGTTAAGAGCAATATCGCCGGCACCTCTTCCCATAACCTCAACTACGTTACATCTCGCGTGGGATTCGCAGGTGTCGCGGAGCTTGTCGATAAGCTCTGTAACGGTGTTCATAGCGGTGTCGAAGCCGATGGTGGCATCGGTGGAGGTGATGTCGTTGTCTATGGTACAGGGGATACCTACGCAGGGAATACCGTGAGCCGTAAGGTCGGTAGCGCCTCTGAAGGTACCGTCTCCGCCGAGAGCCACGATGCCGTCAATGCCGAATTTCTTGCAGGTGTCGATAGCCTTCTGCATACCCTCCTCGGTTTTGAACTCGGGGCATCTGTCGGAGTAGAGGATTGTGCCGCCTCTGTTTATGATGTTGGAAACGTCGCGCATACCCATAGGCTTGATTTCGCCGTTAATAAGTCCCGAGTAACCGCGATATATCGCCATAACCTCAACTCCGCGTGCGAGAGCAACGCGGGCTACGGCTCTGACTGCGGCGTTCATACCGGGAGCGTCTCCTCCGGAGGTAAGTATACCTATTCTCTTAAAGGTTTTCATTTTAACAGGTCCTTTCATGCTGACTGCTCTATAGAGCAGCTTTGTTCTCGGGGAGTAACGTAGAATCGCCCGAGGTGTTCTTAATCACACCCAAGTATTATACAACATAATTCGCCCTATTTCAATACCCAATTTGTGAAAATAGCAATAATTTAGAAAATATTTTTGTATAAAATCCCGAAATGTGATATTTTGGATTGACAAAGCTCGTAATTTATGATATTATTTTAGTAATCAAAAAAGCACATTCTACCGGCTGAAGAAGGAGACGTATCGGTTATGTTTATTGCGATAATTGCAGAAGATAACAAGAAAGAATTGATGGCTCAATTCTGTATCGCATATTGCGGTATCCTGTGCCGACATAATATATGCGCCACCGATAGCACCGGTAGATATATCGAGGATGCTACGGGGTTGGAGATAGAGAAGCTTATGCCCGGCAGCGGCGGCGGCACGGAGCAGATAACCTCCCGTGTTTCATACAACGAGATAGATATGGTATTCTATTTCCGAGGCGCAGACCCCGACAGAGAGTCCTCCGAGGCGGAGCTTAATCTTTTACGCCTTTGCGACGTATACAATATTCCAATAGCTACGAATATTGCCACAGCCGAGGTTCTTGTAACCGCCCTCGATGCAGGCAGCTTTGATTGGCGCCATCTCGTCAATCCCCGTAGCGAATACAATCTCAAGAAGAGAAACAAATGACATCCGGCGCACGGCGTGAAGGCTCGTGCGCTATAATTATAACCGAGAGGGGCGGCACCGTCCCCGAGAGGAGAGAATATGCCTACCTTCAGAGAGGTTAATATAAAAATTGAGTCGCTAATTGACGAGCTTGACTCCTCGGGACTTACTATGGGCGAGCCCGAGCGTACCGAAAGCGCCGCGGTGGGCTACCTTCGGTTCGGTGAGGACGCGACGCTGACCTATACCGAGTCGGGCGAGTACGGCAGTGTTGTCACCGAGCTTTGGGCTTCGGGCGATACCGTTACGGTAAAGCGCACCGGTGCCATAGTCAGCGAGCTTCGCTTCACCGAGGGCTTAACCCACACCTCTCTTTACGAGGTGCCTCCCTACAAGTTCGACGTTAGCGTGAAGGCAAGGCGCGTCAGAGTTGATTTGAAGTCGGAGGGTGGAGTCGTTGACGTTCTCTACGATATGGACATCGGCGGCGCGCGGAAGGCTGTGAGGATGAAGATATGGATACAGGCGAGCTGAAGCAAAGGATAAAGGAAGGTAAGCTTTCGGGCACCTATATTTTTGCAGGCGAGGAGGAGTACCTCGTCAAATATTATCTTGGGCTGCTTACGTCGGCAGTAGGGACTGACTCGCCCTTCGCCGTATTCAATAACCTAAGGTACGACGGCGAGGAGGTTGACTTCGGAGAGCTTACCGACGCTATTAAGTCGCCGCCCGTTATGGCTGATTGGAAGCTGATAGTTTGGCGGCACGCCGACTTTTCGGGAATGAAGGAAAAGGAGCTTGATGCTCTTGAAGCGGTGGTTGACCTTGCCGAGGAGCATCCCTATACCGTCTTAGCCTTTACCGTGGCGGACGAGGGAATTGACTTCGGAACTCAGAAGAAGCCCTCAAAGTTCGTAACCAGGTTCGGGAAGAAAATTAACCTTTTAAGATTTGATAAGTCTACGGAAAACCAGCTCTACGCCTGGCTGAAAAAGCACTTTGACGCCGAGGGGGTTGAGGTCAATATGGACACTCTCCGCGCCCTTGTGTTTCGCTCGGGCAGGTCTATGGAGGTGCTTTCAAGAGAGGTAAGCAAGCTGTCGGCTCTCGCCCACGCGAGGGGTAAAAGACTTGTGAGCGCTCAGGACGTCGAGGAGGTTTCCTCCTCCACACCCGAGTGCGATACCTACGCTATGTCCAACGCCATAACAGAGCAAAATAAGCAGAAGGCTTACGATGCGCTGGAGGAGATGAAGTTCAGGCGCGTTGACCCAACGGTTATTATGGGTAGCATTGCGAGGACGTATAACGAGCTTCTGTCCGTGGCGCAGCTTCTGTCCGAGGGGCGTGAGGCTGCGGATATTGAGAGCATTCTGAGGCTTAACACCTACAGGGTGAAGCACTGTATTACGGCTGCTAAAAAATACGGGGCAAAGAGGCTTTCGGATATTGTCTCAAGCCTTGCGAGAGTTGATGCGGATTCGAAGTACGGCGGCGTTACGGGATATACGGCGATAGAGCTGTTTATCTCGCAAAATATATGATTTTGCAAAGAAGGGTTTACAAATGAAGAGATTTTTAGCACTTATTATGTGCATTGTGCTTGTTGCGCTTTCCATAACCTCCTGCAATAACGAGGAGACAAAGCTCGACTTTTGCGAGTACAAAACCGAGAGAAATACAGAGGGACGCAACGTAGGCTACGTTGAGATGAAAATTAAGGGATATGGCAAGGTTGTATTCCTCCTTGACCACACCACGGCTCCAAAGACTGTGGAGCGCTTCGTAGGACTTGTTAAGGGCGGCTACTACGACACACCCGAGGCGGGCGACGAAAGACTTCACGGCAACACATTCCATATAGTTCAGCCCGATTGGGTTATCCAGGGCGGCTGCTATAATAAAAACGGAACCAGCACCTCCGACAAGGAGCTGTTCGGCGAGTTTGCCAACAACGGCTGGGAGAACGATATAAGCCTTAAGCGCGGCGTTATCTCTATGGTAAGAGGCAACGACTATAACTCCGCCTCCTATCAGTTCTTCATTTGTCACAAGGACTTGCCCGAGCTTGACGGACAGTATGCCGCCTTCGGCTACGTAATAGAGGGAATGAACGTTATTGATAAGGTTATTGAGGATTACGTGGAGCATGCGAATACCGAGATGGCGTATATAATTGAGGACGCGAAATTCCAGCCCCAGATTGAGTATTTCCGCTGGATAAAGACCTGGGACGGCGAGCATAGCTGACCTTTTTCGGGGAATTTATTTTCTTGAATTGGCGTATCGCCGACCGATATTGAAACCTTATGAGGCTGTCTCGGGCTTGCTTGAGACAGCCCTTTCTCTTTCAAGGCGCGAGAGCTTCCGTGATCTGTAAGGGCGCCGCCGATGCGAGCTGCTTTCGCGTCGGCTTGTGGGACTGCGTTTTAGCGAGCTGATTGATATGACTTCAAACGTAGAGCCAAGGCGGCTCTGTGAAAATATACTTTAGCGAGCCTTTGATGTTTCAGAAAACGTTGCCTTGTGGCTGAGGTTTTGAAAATTGCGTTTATTTCTTTAGCTTTTTGACGGAGCTTTTTGCGAGAATTTGCCGTCTTTTTACCCCATTTTCGAATAAACGTCTTGACAATTCGGGTATAATAAGCTATAATATTTAGCTGTGTATTTCTTTGCGCGCGTGTAGGCTTTACTGAAAATGACGCGCCGCAGCATAAAAAAGTATAATAATGAAAGGTAAAAAATAAATGAATTACACTTACGAAGGCTGGCGCGGCTTCGAGGGCGGAACCTGGACGTCAGAGATAAACGTAAGGAGCTTTATTCGCCATAATTACACTCCTTACGACGGTGACGAGAGCTTCCTTGAGGGCGCGACACAGGATACCGTTGACCTTTGGGAGCAGGTGCTGGAGCTTACTCGCCTGGAGCGCGAGGCAGGCGGTGTTCTGGATATGGATACCAAGATTATTTCTACCATTACCTCTCACGGCCCCGGCTATCTTGATAAAAATAAGGAAAAAATCGTAGGCTTCCAGACGGACAAGCCCTTCAAGAGAGCCTTGATGCCCTACGGCGGTATCAGAATGGCGGAGAAGGCTTGTGCCGACAACGGCTACGAGCTGGACCCCGAGGTGAAGGAGTTCTTCACCGTTCATAGGAAAACTCACAACGCAGGCGTTTTTGATGCTTATACTCCCGAGATGAGAGCCTGCCGTTCAAGCCATATAATCACGGGACTTCCCGATGCTTACGGCAGAGGACGCATTATCGGCGACTACCGCCGCGTTGCGCTTTACGGCGTTGACAGACTTATAGAGGACAAAAAGCAGCAGAAGGAGACTACTCGCTCCGCAATGTACTCTCACGTTATCCGTGACCGCGAGGAGCTTTCCGAGCAGATAAGGGCTCTTGAGGACCTTAAGAAAATGGCTGCGTCCTACGGCTACGATATATCTCTTCCCGCTAGGGACTCCAAGGAGGCTATACAGTGGCTTTACTTCGGCTATCTTGCGGCGGTGAAGGAGCAGAACGGCGCGGCAATGTCTCTCGGAAGAACCTCTACCTTCCTTGATATTTACGCCGAGCGCGACCTTGCCGAGGGCAGATACACCGAGCGCGAGCTGCAAGAGATGGTTGACCACTTCATAATGAAGCTCCGTCTCGTTAAGTTCGCCAGAACTCCCGAGTACAACGCCCTCTTCTCGGGCGACCCTCAGTGGGTTACCGAGTCTATCGGCGGCGTGGCTATCGACGGACGCCACCTTGTTACCAAGATGTCCTACAGATATCTCCACACTCTCGAGAACCTTGGCGCGGCACCCGAGCCTAACCTTACGGTTCTTTGGTCCACAAGGCTTCCCGAAAGCTTCAAGCGCTTCTGTGCGAGGATTTCTATTGAGACCTCCTCGGTACAGTACGAGAACGACGACCTTATGCGCTTCACTCACGGCGACGATTACGCTATTGCCTGCTGTGTTTCCTCTATGCGAGTAGGTAAGGAGATGCAGTTCTTCGGCGCGAGAGCGAACCTTGCTAAGTGCCTTCTCTACGCTATAAACGGCGGCGTTGATGAAATATCCGGCAAGCAGGTCGGACCCGAGTACAGACCTATCACCTCCGAGTACCTTGACTATGACGAGGTAATGAGAAAGTACGACGATATGATGAGATGGCTTGCAGGCGTGTACGTAAACACCCTCAACATTATTCATTATATGCACGATAAGTACAGCTACGAGAAAATACAGATGGCTCTCCACGATAAGCACGTTACCCGTTGGTTTGCTACGGGTATTGCGGGACTTTCGGTTGTGGCTGACTCTCTTTCCGCCATCAAGTACGCGAAGGTTAAGGTCATACGCAACGAGGCGGGAATTGCCACCGACTACGAGGTTGAGGGCGACTTCCCCAAGTACGGCAACGATGATGACAGAGTTGACTCCATCGCTTACGAGATAGTCCACAGATTTATGGAGCACGTCAGAAAGAACCACACCTACAGAGACAGTATTCCCACTACCTCTATTCTCACCATAACCTCTAACGTCGTATACGGTAAGGCAACAGGCTCTACTCCCGACGGACGTAAGAGGGGCGAGGCGTTCGCTCCCGGCGCAAACCCTATGCACAAGAGAGATACTCACGGTGCCGTAGCCTCTCTCGCCTCCGTAGCGAAGCTTCCCTTTATAGATGCGCAGGACGGAATTTCCAACACCTTCTCTATTATTCCCGGTGCGCTCGGCAAGGACGATAAAATCTTCGTCGGCGACATTGCGGTTGACCTTGAATGTGTAGACGGCGCTTGCTCAACCCCCACACTCTTTGAGGGACTTGACGAAGAAAATAGCTAAAATGCAAATAAATCTTGTCAAATGACGGGATTAAGTGCCTTTCAGTGCAAAAATTTAGTTCTTAAGAAAGGAAAAAATAATGGCAGCAACAGAAAACCAGATAGATAATCTTGTGGCACTCCTTGACGGCTACGTTCAGAAGGGCGGCCACCACCTTAACGTCAACGTATTCACTCGAGAGACACTTCTCGACGCCCAGGCGCACCCCGAGAAGTATCCTCAGCTTACAGTCCGTGTAAGCGGATATGCGGTTAACTTTATTAAGTTGACTAAGGAGCAGCAGGACGAGGTAATATCTCGCACCTTCCACGACAAAATCTAGTTTGACCGGTACTTTTTGGTGAGACCGGAAGGAGGATACCCGAAATGTGGGTGAGACGCTGAGTTGTTTCAAAGCTGTCCTTCCTAACCCCGTTTTACGACCTCGACGTATGCATATACGCCTGTCGGTCGCAAAGCGTGGTTTCTCCCTCAAAAATTTCTCGGTCAAACAGCTTGTTGTGTTGTTAAAAAAATATTGGTAAGTGTAGTTTGATAATACAATAAGTGCAAGTAAACAAGTTAGAAAAGATTGAAGTCTGCCCGAATAGGGCAGACTTTGTTTATGGATATTGACGGGGCTTAAATTGTTTGATATAATATTAATGAAGAAAATTGCGGAATAGAAAGTATTAGGCGATAAGCAAAAAAGAAATGATTAAGGCGCGGAAATGACGCAGAAAGGAGACTCTGTGGTGAAGGGTTATATACATTCGAGAGAGTCCTTCGGGACGGTGGACGGACCCGGGATAAGATACGTTCTGTTTATGCAGGGTTGTCCTATGCGGTGCCTTTACTGCCATAATCCCGACACTTGGAATATGAGTGGCGGTGAGGAGGTAGAGGCTGAGGATATTATTGCCGAGGTGCAGAAAAATCGCGCGTTCTACTCGAAGGGCGGTATTACCGTCACGGGCGGCGAGCCCTTGATGCAGACGGAGTTCGTTCTGGAGCTGTTCCGCCTTGCTCACAAGCTGGGTATTCATACCTGTATTGATACGTCGGGCGTCACCTATTCGCCCACTAATAAGGAGTACTTAGAGAAGCTTGACGAGCTGCTTCGGTATACCGACCTCGTTATGCTGGATATCAAGCATATTGACAGCGCGGCGCACAAGGAGCTGACGGGCAGGGGGAATGAGAATATTTTGCTTTTCGCAAAGCACTTAGAGGAGCTTCGTATCCCCATGTGGGTGCGCCACGTGGTTATAGAGGGTTATACCGATAATGAGGGCGACCTGCTCCGACTTGGCAGGTTTATCGGGGGGCTGAAAAACCTTCGCGCTCTGGACGTTCTGCCCTATCACACAATGGGCGTAAATAAATACAAGGAGCTTGGGCTAAGCTACCCTCTCGAGGGCGTGCCGCCACTCGACAAGGCGGCAGCGGAGCGGGCAAGGTTTGTTATCCTTCGAGGCATAGGGGAAGTTAGGAAAAAGGGCTGATTTGTAAACTTTAGATAACAAAAAGCCTGATTTAGTTAATTCTAGCTTGGTTTTCTATATATTAATAAACACAAAGCACCTGCCGTCAATAAAAGATGGCAGGTGCTTTTCCACGTAGGTTGTATGTGGGACGAAAACCGCGCTTGAAATTGGGCTTTTGATGCGCTTGGGATTGGGCTTTTGGCGCGCTTGGGGTTGGGCTTTCTACGCGTTTGGGGTTGGCCTTTCTACGCGTTTGGGATTGGGCTTTCAATGCGCTTGGGATTGGGCTTTCGACGCGCTTGGGGCTGGGCTTTGGTGCGTTTGTTATTTTGTTTTGCGGCTTTAAAGGCGCTCTGTGGTGCTGTTTGATTTTCTGTATTGACCGGGGGTTACGCCAAAGAAGCTTTTGAAAACTCGGCAAAAGGATTTCGTTTCGCTGAAGCCGACCTCTGCCGAAATATCCGACACGGACATATCGGTTACGGCAAGGAGCCCTGCTGCATTGTCTACGCGGCGGCGGTTCAGCGCCTGGTGAAAGCTTTCGCCCACAACCTTCTTGAATATTTTACAGAAATTGCTCTTGCTATAGCCCGTCAGGGCGGACGCCTGCTCTACGGTGATAGGTGCCTTGTAGCTGTAATATATAAGATCAAGCGCCTTCTCTATATTTTTAACCGTGCGGTAATCGGAGCCTTGGGCTTCGGCATTTTCCGAGGCGGATAGCTGATCGAGAAAATATGCAAGAATTTTGTGTATATTTCCGGTTATGAGAAGCTCGGAGCTTGTGCCTTGCTGTCCTAATGCTTCGGCACACTCCAAAAACAGCTCCCGAATTTTACCCCGTCCCTCGGTTGTTAAGTCCATTATCCTGGGGGTGGAGATAGCTTGCGAAAACTCGGCGAAGGCTTCCTTAAGCAGCGTCACACCCACGATAAGGGTAACTATTTTTCTCTCGTTTTTGTGGTCGGGAATTTCGTGAGCGCACATCGGCGGAATAACGGTTGTCGACCCTTCGCTTACGTGAAAGAGCTGCTTATCAACAGTAATGTCAAACTCCCCCTCGATACAGAAGTTTAACTCGAAATCCGCGTGCCTATGCTCGGGAAACCTGGGAAGGCTGCCGCACGCTATGTGATAGGGCTTTTCTGCCGTAAAGATTTTTTGGTAAAGCAAGACCTTCACCTCCGCTTTGCATAACTACTTTTTCTTAGATTATAGCACTTAACGGCGATTATGTCAACCTAAAAATTCCGGGAAATTTTTGGGTATTTCTTTAGACAAAAGGAGCTTGATATATATATTTTAAGTATGATATAATTAAACTACCCTGTATATAAAAGGTTCTACAAGCGAGGTCGGGGATATGGTTCTGCTATTTGTAATTTTCGTAATATTTATAGGAATGGGCATTCCCCATTCCCTTCTCGGCGTATCCTGGACCGCGGTGTATGGGGATATAGGAGCGTCTTTATCGTCGGTCAGTATTTTAATGATAATAACGTCCTCTTCCACCGTCATATCCAGCCTGCTTTGCGAAAGGCTGATAAAGCGCTTGGGTGAGGGCAGGGTATCCTTCGGCTGTATGCTGACTGCGGCCTTCGCGGTGCTTATGACGTCCTTTGCGCGGAATTTTCTTGCGTTTTGCGTATCCTGCGCTATACTTGGCTTGGGCTCGGGAATAATCGAAACCGCTTTAAACAACTACGTTGCCCTTCATTATAAGGCGAAGCATATGAATTTTCTGCATTGCTTTTACGCCATAGGGATAACCGTCAGCCCGCTTGTTCTGGCGCTGAGCCTGAAGGACGGAGAGTGGCAGAGAGGCTACGTTATAATATCTGTCGTACAGCTTGCTGTCGCGGCAATTATTCTCGTATCGCTTCCTCTGTGGAAAAAAACAGCCCTGTCTCCGAGTCTTTCAGAGGCGTCTTGTGGCGCGGCGGAAAAACCGCCGTTGCTGCGAATTTTAAAAAATCCTAAGGTTATAGCCGGATTGATTATTATTTTTGCCTCAAATATCGTGGAATACGCCTGCGGCTCCTTCGGAAGCTCCTATCTTGTGACCGTCAAACATTTTTCCTCCGACCTTGCCGCAAGCGTTATAACGGTATACAGCATCGGTATGATAGTCGGACGGTTTGCGGGCAGCTTTTTGTCCTTGAAGATTTCCTCTGCGAAAATACTAAGCTTTTCGGCGGTTCTGCTGATATGCGCAGGGCTGTGTCTTGCGCTCTCGCCTTGCGGGTGGCTGCTGTACGTTTCATTTTTCCTCGTGGGCTTCTCAAACGGTCCGATATGCCCGAATATTATATTCCTTATCCCGGGCGTTATAGAAAAAGAGGCGAGGGGAGCCGTGATGGGCTTTGAGATTGCCGCAGGATATGTGGGAGTGCTTCTCACACCCGTCCTGTTCGGGCTTATAATGAATATGGAAATAATGGAAATTTATCCTTCGGTAATAGGTATAATGACCGTTGGAATAGTAGTATCCACTTTACTGTTTGTGAGAAAAAGAAAGGACGGAGTATATGAATAATAAATTGCGATTGGGTGTTGGAAGAGAAATAATTACGCCGAGGCTGGGCACCTTTCTTTCGGGCTACAGCACGTCGGGCAGAGATGCAACCTCTGTAAACGACGACCTGACGGCGACGGTATTTTGCTTTGAGCAGGGCTCTCTCAGGGCGGCACTGGTAAGCCTTACGCTCACTCTTTTGGACAAAGAGATTGCGGACGAGCTCAGATCTCGGATAGAAGGTGTGTGCGGAATTCCGCGCGAGTATATAATAGTACATTCAACTCACACTCATTCGGCGCCTCTTACCTTTACAACAAAGGGTTGGGGTACGCCGAACGCGGAGTACGTAGATAATATTCTTATTCCGAGGACGGTAATGGCGGCGAGGACCGCCACGGAGAATTTAGGCGAGGTCAGCCTTTCAGTGTCCTCCGCTAACAGCTTCGCCGGAGTGAACCGCAGGGAGCTCGGCGAAAATAGCGAAATTATATTAGGTCAGTGGGATGCGGGTCCCTTTGACCCTGCTATGACCGTCCTGTCCTTCGCTGACGGAGAGGGCAAATGCGTAGCGAATTTAATTCACTACGGCTGTCACGGAACCGCGGCGGGAAACAATCTGGAGATATCGAGGGATTGGCCCGGTGTGATGACGGACAGCCTTGAGAGGGTAAGCGGCGGCACGACGGCGTTCATAAACGGCACGGAGGGGGACGTGGGACCGAGGCTTTCCAACGGCAAAACCACGGGAAAGGGAGATATCAGATACGCCTTCGAGCAAGGAAAAATTGCCGCGGAGGATGCGGTGGCGATATACGGCAGAGCTATCTACAAGGATGCCGAGCTGAGATGTGTCGAGAGGGAAATTAAGATACCCGTGGAGAGAAGAATATCTCTTGAGGAAGCAAAGGAACGGCTCTCGGGCGTGAATGACCCTAATCCTCAGCACGCCGAAAGAATAAGAATGTTCTACGAAGAGATTATAAGGTCGTATGAGGAAGGGTATCGGGAGAGGGACTTCGTCAGTTACAGACAGACGGCGATAAAAATAGGAGACGCAGCCTTTGTGTCCAGCCCCTTTGAGACCTTCAGCGAAATCGGCTTGAGGATAAAGTGCCATTCGGATATTCCTCACGTGCTGTGCGTTTCTATGGCGAACGGCTGCGAAAGCTATTTACCTACAAAAAAGGAAATATACAGAGGCGGCTACGAGACGAAATGCTTTAAGACGGAGCATGTTCAGCCCCTGATAGACGATGCGGATTCCGCATTTGTTGAGGAGACCCTGAAAACGCTTGATCAATTGAAATTATAAACGTCGGATGATTTCGGCCCTTAAACTCTAAAGAGAGCATTTTTAGGTTATTAAACTCTAAAGAGAGCATTTTTAGGTTATTAAACTCTCTAAAGAGAGCGTTTTAGCTTATTAAATTCTCCAAGGAAAGTATTTTAGCTTATTAAATTATCCAAAGAAAGTATTTTAGCTTTGACGGTAAGGATGATATTATGATTAGATTTGAATTTCCAAAGGATTTTATTCTTGGAACGGCAACCTCGGCATTCCAGACCGAAGGCTCACCTTATGCCGACGGGAAGGGCGAAACCGTGTGGGATTATATGGCGCGGACAACGCCCGAGCTGTTTTATGAAAACGCGAAGCCCGAGCCCGGCGCCTGGTTTTACCGTAATTACGAAGAAGATATTCGCGAAATGAAGGAGCTTGGGATAAAGTCCTTCCGCCTCTCTATAAGCTGGGCGAGGATTTTGCCTGAGGGGGTCGGAAGAGTAAATCAAAAGGGTATAGATTACTACAACCGTGTTATTGATTTGCTTACAGAGAACGGCATTGAGCCCTTTGTGGACCTTTATCATTGGGATTTACCTCTCGCCATTGAGGAACTTGGGGGTATGAAGAGCCGCGAGTTCGTGGGGTGGTTTGGGGATTATGCCAGAATATGCTTTGAAAGCTTTGGTGACCGAGTGAAGTATTGGAGCACCTTCAACGAGCCGGGAGTATTCTGCCACCAGCACTATTCCAAGGGGGAATGGTATCCGTTCGAGAAGGATTTACGCGGTGGATATCTTGCGGCGCATCACGTAATACTCGCCCATTATCGGGCTGTTAAGATTTACCGTGAAATGGGACTTGGCGGAAAGATTGGTGCCGTCGTTGATTTGGCGGCAATTTACCCTCTTGACCCGAGTGGGCGCGACGTGCTTGCCGCAAGGTATCAGACCGAGCGTATGGGCGGCTGGTGGCTTGACCCTATATTTTTGGGCAAATATCCCGAGCTGCTCTTAGAGGGGTGCCCCGAGATAGCGGAGATTATGCCCGAGGGGTATGCCGAGGACTTGGAGAGGGAATTTGCGCCGGTGGATATGATAGGCTTGAATTATTATTATCCCGCCATAGTAAGGTATGACGAAAACGATACCTATAAATCCACCGAGGCGAAAAGCTACTATGCCCAAGAGGGTCAGAAATTTCAGCTGTACCCTGCGGGAATATATGACGTTCTTATGTATCTCAGTGAAAGATATAACTCGCCCGAGATTTACATTTCGGAAAACGGACTTGGTAAGGTTAGTGGGGGAGATCGGGACTCCGAGCTGTGCGACGACGAGCGAATTTCCTACCTAAGGGAGCATTTGAGAATGGTTGTAAGAGCCGCGAGGGCGGGAGCCAACGTTAAGGGCTATTATTATTGGTCGCATTTTGACAGCCTGGAGTCGCGCTCGGGATATCGGCTGAAGTTCGGTCTGGTTCACGTAGACCTCAAGACGGGAGAGCGCACGAGAAAGAAGAGCTGGTATTATTATAAAAAGGTCATAAAGGATAACTGCGTTGACTGACTTGTCCTTTGGAAAGGCGGAAGCTTAAAAAGCTCATTTCCGTTCTTTCGGATGAAATAAAAGAGGTTTTAAATTAACAAAAACGGTCTCTCATTTTCGTGAGAGACCGTTTCTCTATTAGATAATAATAGGCTCATCGTAAACAATTGTGTGCAAATCATCCTTTTTTACGTTTCTGTGGTCGTGACCTGCATACCAATGAGTAAAGCTGACGTTGCTGTCAATATATGCCGTAAGCTCCTCAAGAGGCGAGGGGATTTGCGCAGACTCCGCGTTCTTTTTATATTGATGCGTAAGGACGTAGTCCACGCGGTTTTTGTAAAGGCTCAGGTTCTTATAGGCAAGGACAGCCTCCTCAGCGTAGGGCTCCTCGTGGGGATACAGAAGCCCCATCTCCGCCCATTTTGCCGAGCTTTTGCAGCCGCCCATCACGAAGAACGATTTCCCTTCAATCTCGTAAATATTGCCTCGCTGCAGATAGACGATGGAGCTTGTAAGGCGGTAAACGGGACCGCCGTATGCGACGTCCTTTGGGAAGGAGCGCAGATAGGGATGATTTTCGTGGTTGCCGTCAATGAAGGCGATGGGCCTGTCAAGAGATAAAAAGTATTCGGTAAAGCGGCGGTTCTCCTCCGTCTTTTCAAAGGCTAATCCAACGTCGCCGAGGATTAATAAAATATCCCCCTTGCCCGACTCGGCAAGGTATTTTTCAAGACCTCTCGTAGATTCTCCGCCGTGAAGATCGCTGATGAGGTAGATCATACAAGCTCCCTGCCTTTCAGCTGTAACGCGCCCGAGTATAAGGCGTTCACGTAATCTTCAAGGGTCAGTATCTGCTTTTCCGTTATAACTCCGCCTCTGGCAACGTCCTCGGGACGGTGAGCGTCCGAGCCGCCGGTCATGGGTAAGCCGTGCTGAAGCGCCACAGCCATAATCTCCTCGGTTCTGTTATCGTGCCTTGGGCTCGTGTTAACGACCTCAAGGGCGTCTACGCAGTCAGGGGTGGGGTAGCATCTGCCTCTGTAGGGATGCGCCTGGACTACCGTGATGCCCGTAGCCTTGGCGTGAGGGTAAATTTCCGCAGGCGTCATATCAAAGACGTCGGGCAGACCCACTCTCTCGAAAAATTCCTTATTTACTCCGTAAAGGAGATAATCGTTCGGAGTAGTTCTCATAGTCAGCTCCATAGCGGGGAGAACGCATACGCCCAGCAGGTCGCCGACAGCGCGCGCTTCCTTGTAGCCCTCGAAAAACACCTCAAACTTCTCGTCCCAGGAAAGGTCGGTGTCAACTCCGAAGTTTGCCGAAAAATGGTCGGTTATGATTAAGGTACTATAGCCCTCCTTACTGTAGCGCTCTACCGCCTCCTTGGGAGAAAAATGAGAGCATTTACTCGTCGGATAGGTGTGCATATGGGTTTCTGTCAGAAACATTTTAAGCTCCTCCGCTTGACAATTTGGGGTTTGGTGATATAATTATAACATAGAAAAATGTACATTTCAATTGCAAACTACCACAACAATATTGCGATTTTCTACAAAAGAGGGCTTAAAGATGAACGCAACAGCAGAGGCAAAGCTCGGCGGCGAGAAATCCCGTCCGATACAGTATATTGACTCAGTCACACCAAAGGCGCAGCCTAACGTTGAGTTTGAAGCGCATGTTCATACGGACTCTATAGAGCTGTATCATTTCAGAGAGGGCGCGCTTTATTTCGTGTTTGAGGAGGAGAGAATAGAGGTCGAGGCGGGTATGATGATTATTATATGCTCGGGCTCACATCACCGTCCGATTATTCATTCACCCTGTCTGTACAGCAGAAGGCGAATTCTTCTGAACCGCCGGGCGCTCGTTGATTACGATACTCCGTCGGGAGAGCTTTTTCAAAGAATATGCAGCAAGGGCATTATGATAATCTCTCCCTCTGAGGTTAAGGAGGCGGGCTTGGATAAGCTCTTCGACGAGGTGGCGCTTGGGTACGGAGAAACGAGCGAATACGGAGATTTTTGCGCTTTGAATTCGACCATTTCTCTCTTAATTTTGGCTGATAGAATGAGCGCGCGGAGAGAAAACGCAAGGATTGTCGCCTACCGAGGAATAATCCCCGAGATTATGGAATACCTCGCGGCTCATCTGACGGAAAGGGTGACCTATGAAACCGTTGCGGCAACGTTTTATCTTTCGCAAAAAAACCTCTTCAGAATATTCAAAAAGGAAACGGGAATTACGATGTACCAATATATTCTCGAGCGAAGGATTGCCACGGCGCGGAAAATCCTTGGAGAGGGTGGCTCTGCGGCAGAAGCCTCGGAGGCTGCGGGCTTTCGGGATTACACGGTCTTTTACCGCTGCTTTAAAAAAGAAATGGGCATCACGCCTACGCAGTATATAAGCGGTTTGAAATCCCGTTGATATTAATTTCCGCTTCGCGATAAAGATACCAAAAACCGTTAAAATGTAAATATAACTTCCCAAAATAGATAAAAAGCACGGCTCCGAAGAGCCGTGCTTTCGTTTATAAAACGCAAAACATAAAATACAAATTGCAGTTAAGCTGCGCTGAAATATCAGACCTTCTCGACGGAAATGGTGACGAGCTCACCGTTGATGTTCCATTCCTTTTGGTGGGTGAGGGTTTCGCCTATGAGAAGCTCTGTGCCGAGGGTTTCCTCGAGGATTTCCGCCTTGTTGCGGACAGCGATATCTGCAACAGTCGCGTTGCCCTCGAAGGCTATGCGGATATTATCCATAACCTCGAAGCCCGAGTCTTTACGCATAGTCTGTATCTTGGAGATAATCTCGCGGACGTTGCCCTCCTCAATAAGCTCGGGGGTAAGGTTCTTGTCTATAACAACCGTAACGCCCTTGTCGGAGAGAGACTCGAAGCCCTCCTGCTTTGTCATCTCTATAAGGAGGTCTTCCTCGGTGAGGACAATCTCGGCGCCCTGAAGCTCGAAGGATATTTTGCCCTCGGACTTAAGTGTGGCGTAAGCCGCATTGCCATCAAGCTCTGCAAGAGCTGCTCTGATACCGCCGAGGTACTTGCCGTATTTCGGTCCGACGGTGCGGAGCTGGGGCTTGAAGGTGTAGGTGGTGAAGCTTGACACGTTATCGGTGAACTCAACGCTCTTTACGTTCAGCTCCTCGGCGATAACCTCAACGAAGCTTTCCTCGGGGACTCTTTCCGCCTTGACGTACATCTTGGCGATGGGCTGACGGTTTTTGACCTTCGCCGCATTTCTGCAGGCGCGTCCGAGGACTACGACGTCCACAACCTCGTCCATATTTTCCTCAAGGGATTTGTCGATAAAGGACTCGTCACACGTTGGGTAATCGCACAAATGAATTGACACGGGTGCGGACTTATCCACGGAGCATACGAGATTTCTGTATATATCTTCGGTCATGAAGGGTATCATGGGCGCGGATATTTTTGCCACCGTTACAAGGGCTGTGTAGAGGGTCATATAAGCGTTGACCTTATCCTCGGGCATATCCTTCACCCAGAAGCGCTCACGGCTGCGGCGAACGTACCAGTTGGAAAGCTCGTCAACGAAGCCCTCGAGGACTCGGGTTGCCTCGGTTACCCTGTATGCGGCAAGGTTCTCGTCCACACTCTTTACTGCGGAGTTGAGCTTGGAGAGTATCCACTTATCCATAACGGTAAGTGTGTTTCTGTTAAGGGTGTATTTCGTGGGGTCGAAGCCGTCAATGTTGGCGTACAGCACGTAGAAGGCGTAGGTATTCCAAAGAGTACCCATAAGCTTACGCTGACCCTCTACTACCGCCTCTCCGAAGAATCGGTTGGGAAGCCAGGGCGCGGAATTTGAATAGAAATACCAACGGATAGCGTCGGCTCCGTACTGCTCGAGCGCATCGAAGGGG
>JAFUPM010000037.1 GCA_017481225.1 Clostridia bacterium | reverse complement strand
CGGGGTATCTCATATCTGCCTGGTGCTGTAAGGAGGCTGTGTTTAAAGCTCTTGGCGAGAGCAGCTTTATCCCCTCGTCTATTGATACTCTTAACCCTGCTGCGACCTTGAGCGAGGAGCTTCAAGAACACAAGCTATCGTCCGACTGCCTTGAAATAAATGGCGAAAAATACGCAATTTCGGTGTTTTCTCACAAAGATTGTCATATTAAAACCACACTTTTACCAAGGCTTTAGCCCCTAGTGTATTTAGTCCGCGCTGTATATAATTTTGACCTATTGATTTGACAAAAGATAAGGAGAACTTATGAAAAAGGAAACGGTTAAGGAGCTTCTTCGCGCGCTGAAGTTTCTTATAATATCTATCAGCGCAGGCCTTGTGCAGATAGGAAGCTTTACACTGATATTCGAGCTTATTACCGACAACTATTGGGTAGCCCATCTGACGAGCCTTCTTCTGTCGGTTATCTGGAATTTCACCATTAACAGGAAGGTTACCTTCAAATCCTCGAACAACGTCAAGGTAGCGATGCTTCTTGTCCTCGCCTTCTACGCGGTATTTACTCCCGTATCAACTATCCTCGGAGAGCTTGCAACGGATTTGGGTGCCAACGGCTATCTTGTGGAGGCATTGACTATGGTTGCGAATTTCGTCCTCGAGTTCCTTTACACAAGGTTTGTCGTATACAGAAATTCCTGCGATACCGCACCGAGTGCAAAAAAATAACCGAAGGAACAGTCTTTCTGCCCCGTAAAATGTCAGGAAAACGAACAAATATACATAACGGGCGGCTGTTTAGCCGCCCTATGCCTTATAAGGAGGGCTTATGGCAAAGTACAGTATCAGCCGCGAATATTTCCCATTTTCTAAAATTGCGCCTCCACTGAGAGATGCCCGAATTGCAGGCTGGCTCGGCTCTAAAATGAAAGCTCCGCGCAGAGTGTTCAAAAACGCGAACGTCAAGGTCACAAGCACCAAAATTCCCGGTTACCTCGGCGAGGAAATAGAGCTTCTTATAATGGAGCCCCACTCCCCAAAGGGGGAAAGCCCTGCGCTCGTATACTACCACGGAGGAGGCTTTTTCTTCGGCGCGTCGGGCTGTCACTACGATATGGCTATGGATTATGCCGCCCTCGGTGGCTGTAAGGTTATTTTCGTTCAGTACAGACTGGCACCGAAATATCCCTTTCCCACACCCGTCTTTGACTGCTACGAGGCGCTCCTCTGGACCTATAAAAACACAGATAAGCTGGGTATAGACCCCTCCCGTATTGCGGTTGGAGGCGACAGCGCAGGCGGCGCCCTCGCGGCGGCAGTATGCCAGCTTTCCCGTGACCGAGGCACAGATATACCTCTCTTCCAGTTGCTTATCTACCCCGTGACAGACCGTCGAATGGATACCCCGTCAAACAGGAAATTTACCGACACCCCGATGTGGAACAGCCGCCTTTCCTCTATTATGTGGAAGGGCTACTTACCCAACCCCGATACGCCCGACATCGCCTACGCGTCACCTATGGAGGCGCAAAGCTTCTCGCACCTTCCACCTGCCTATATTGAAACCGCAGAGTTCGACTGCCTCCGCGACGAGGCGGTAAATTACGCTCACGCCCTTATGGAGGACGGCGTTCCCGTCACCCTCAATTGCACTCTCGGAACTATGCACGGATTTGACCTTCTGCGCTCCGCACCCACCACCCGTGCTGCGTTTTCCGTCAGAATTAAGTATCTTCGCCGCGCCTTTCACAAGCAATAATCCTGATTATACCCGAACTCTCATAGCAGGCTGTTACACCCGACTTGAAAATTTTGATAAGTCTTACGAAACGTACCTCCGCACAGCTTAGCAACAGCTTTTGTATATTCTCTCGGAACCCGAACCCTTCATTCCTAAATAAAAAAAGGACTATCTCGAATGAAACCGAGATAGTCCTTTTAGCTATCGAAGCTGAAATTTATACGGTTATGAACGCACAGCTTGAAGGCTCAAGGGTCAGAGTACCCTCAGCTCGTACACCCTCAAGCTCGGGCAGAGCGTCTCCCTCGCCGAGTGCGAGAGGCTTGCCGTTCAACGCCATAACTCTCGAACGTAGCTTTCCGTAGCCCGTAAGCTTGTAGACCGTAGCAGGGGAGGGAAGCTCAACTGTGGTTGTATCCGTTTTTGAGTTGTTGATAATAAGATAAGCGACACCCTCCTTGCCGTCTGCTCTTGAGTGAGCATACACGTGTGCGCCCTCGCGAATAGGCTCGCCCGAGTCGTACACCGTGTCACCCATAAGCTTCTTCCAGAGAAGAACCGCGAAGAAGTTGGGCCTTGGCTCGAAGGTTCCGTGCTGAAGGTAGCCGTAGTCGGAGGAGGCAAGAGTATTGTGGAATATAACGCCCCTTGTAACGGTGGAGAACTCACCAAGCTCGTTGAGGGTTCTCGGTACGTCAAGGTAGGTAGAAGCCCAGGTGTTTCCGCCGCAGCCTGCATCGCCCGACTCGGTTACCCACATTTCTCCTCCGGGAACGTATCTGTCGCGTCTGCCGAGGTACTGTCTTGCGCAGTATGCCGCCAAAGCAAGATACTCCTCGCTTGTGCATTTCTCTACGGGCCAATGACCGCCCATAGCCGCGCCTCTCTCGGAGACACCGTTATAGTAATGGTAGCTGAAAACGTCGCACTTCTCGGTGTAATCGCCAAGCAGCTCCTCGGTTGTAACCATCTTCAGCGCAGAAGCGATACCGCCGCCTGCACTCATCTCGCCGAACATATTGATATCTCCGCAGGTGCAGGGACCTACGAACAGGCACTCGGGATAATTCTCGCGCAGCCACTTGCCAAAGAGGGCGTGGTCTCTTGCGTGATGCTCTGCGGTGTAGCCTGCAGGAAGTCCCGACATCGCCATCATATTAGGCTCGTTTGTGAATTCCGCCGCCTCAATCGGTACTCCGTATTCCTTGCTGAGAGCGAAAAGCGGCTCTGCCTGCCAAGGGGTCCAAGGCTCCTCCGCCGAATGAATACCGGGGCAGTTCGCCACGGAAACGAGAAGCTTACCGTCAATATATTTTACGAAATCAAGCACGCCTATCCACTGCTCGCGGGTAAGGATATTCTGGAAGCCCTCGGGGAGCTTTCCGCCCATCTTGCCGTCAAGGTCGTAGTAGGTCTTATTAGCCCAGGTACCCGAAACGCGCACCCAAGCAACACCCAGCGCCTTCGCCATTTTGCGAAGCCTGGGATTATAAAGGTCAATAGGCTCGTAGTACTGCTGAAGGTTGCCCATATTAGTCCAGTCGGAGATAACGGGGAACTCCTCCGTGCCCTCAACCTGAGCGTCAGTGTATGCCTTCCAGAAGGTACCGCCCGTAACCTCCGTCATCTCTACGTTGTAGGAGACGAGGAGAGGGTTCTGCTCTCTTATTTCGGCGAGAGGCGCGCCTTTGAGCTTAATGCTTTGTGACATAGCTTAATTATTCCTTTCTTTGCCGAGTTAAATTCACTACAGCTATTTTACCATTATTTGATTAAAAAATCAAGTATATGCATCTGTATCTTACCAAAAATGCAAAAAATACAATCTTGATATTGACAAAACGGAGAAAATATGTTACAATAGCTAGGCATTAGGGAGTAGCGAGCGCGTTTTAACGCGTAGTAAGTCAACATCCTGACCCTCTCGGTCTGGCTTACTTTAAATTGCGAGACTTGTGTAGCGGATATTTGCCGTACACTCTCCCGTGTTGGGTTCGGTATGGCTTGTGTCCATACCTTTTTTTATGCTTGCGCTGTGCGCAAATGGAGGTTAGGCTATGGGTTTTCCCTTGGTTTTTGACAGCCTGTTGATTGGAACGGGCTTGGCTATGGACGCCTTCTCGGTATCCTTGGCTAACGGACTCAACGAGCCCTGTATGAGGCGGAGGAAAATTTTCGCCGTTGCCGGCATCTTCGCCCTGTTTCAAGCGCTGATGCCACTTATCGGCTGGGTCTGCGTTCATACGGTAGCAACCTATTTCGAGGCGTTCGAGTCGGCAATCCCCTGGATAGCTCTTGCGCTTCTCGGCTTTATAGGCGGTAAGATGCTCTTTGAGGGAATAAATGAGAACCGCTGCAAGGAAGTGGACGGTGTGCTTGTCTGCGAATGTAAAAGCATCGGACTTTGGGCTCTGCTCGTGCAGGGAGTCGCAACCTCAATTGACGCCCTCTCCGTAGGCTTCACTATATCCGACTACGAGCTTAGTGAGGCTTTGATATGCGCCCTGCTTATCGCTCTTGTAACCTTCGTTATCTGCTACGCGGGAGTCCTCCTTGGCAAAAGGTTCGGCACTGCCCTCGCAGGCAAGTCGGAGATACTTGGCGGCGCCATACTCATATTCATCGGTGTTGAAATTTTCGTTACCTCTCTATTTTAATTTGTAAAGTATCCTTAAGGACGGGTAATAATTGTTGTCGCGTATCCTCTAAATAAAGAAGTTATCAATAAACAAATTAATAAATAAAGAAGTTATCAATAAATAAATTAAAATATAAAATCTAAGGAGACCGTCTATGTTTGATTTCATTCCGGATTATATCTTTCTGTTTGCCTTCGGACTTATTCTGCTCATCAAGGGCGGAGATTGGTTTGTTGACGCCGCATCGGGACTTGCTAAGCGTTGGGGACTTCCCGAGCTTCTTATCGGTGCGACGGTAGTATCTATCGGTACGACCCTTCCCGAGGTAATGACCTCGGCGCTTGCTGCCGTTGGCGGCGCAGGCGAGATTGCCTACGGTAACGCCATCGGCTCCATTATCTGCAACACCTCGCTTATCGCGGCTACCACAATCGCAATTAAGCCCGGCAAGGCAGATAAAAAAAGCCTTATTTTCCCCGTAGCATTCTTCTTCGGCACAGCCGTATTCTATGCGCTTAACGCGTACGTTTTCGGTGAGTTCCGCCTTTGGGCAGGCATAGTTCTTCTCGCCCTCTTCGTTATCTATATGATAGTTAACGTTGTGAATATGAAAAAGGATAGCGACGGTGACGCCCCCGTTGAAATAACCGAGCTTCCCGAAAAAGCAGAGGAGCAGGGCGGCTCTATGGCGAAGGACCTTATTATGCTTGTTTTCGGTGCTTTCGTTATTGCTGTCGGAGCCCATCTCTTGGTTAAGAGCGCAACCACTATAGCCGAGAACCTCGGTATTCCCGAGTCGGTTATCGCCCTTACCGTCGTAGCTCTCGGTACGTCTCTTCCCGAGCTTGTCACCGCCATCACCTCTCTTATCAAGGGTCACGGTGCGCTTTCTCTCGGTAACATCATCGGTGCCAACGTATTTAACCTCGTTCTGGTTTCGGGCGTGTCGGTCGTTCTTTCTCCCTTCTCGGTACCCGAGACCTCGACCCTCTTCGGTCAGAACACCTCTCTCGTTCTTGACATTCCCGTGATGCTCGCCGTAATGGCTATTATGACACTTCCCGCAATTTTCCGCGGCAAGCTTGCAAGATGGCAGGGCATTGCACTTCTGGCAATCTACGTGGCATTCACCGTGGTTCAGTTCGTATTCGTTCAGCCCGTATAAGTAGCGTATACCCCCACCCTTGTCGAGAAATTCCCGCAATTTGCCGAGAATTTCAGACCAAACCTAAGTAATTACAATTTGCGAAAGCAACTCTTCGCTAACTGAAAAAAGAGCAGACATACAAGATTTTTTCGTCTTGCGTGCCAGCTCTTTTTGTTTTATAAAGAAGCAAACCTGTACATCAATTGTAAAAATCGTGCGATAACGAAAAAGCAAAAATAGCCTCGTTCACACCGTATTAGCTGCGCTGAAAGCGCCTCTCGCGCTCCAGAGCGCTATTAATTCTCAATCAAGGTTACCCCCACGTAAGTGTCCCTTTATCCGTGGCTGCCACCGAGCTTTTTAAGTCTAAACAGCAGCTCCTCGTCGTCGCTTGGCGCATCCTCCTTTGCATCAAGGCTTTCTCTTATCCTTAACATTCTCTCGTCGGTAGACGCGATAACGTCGGCGCACGCCTTCAGCTCCTCTACAATACTCTCCGTGCCATCGCCATCTCTTTTATACTTCATCTGATGCTCAAGGCTTGCCCAGAAATCCATAGCCACGGTACGTATCTGCACCTCTGCGCGCACCTCCTTCTTTTCACTTGAGAAAAAGACGGGCAGACTTACTATCAGATGCAGGCTTCTGTATCCGTTCTCCTTAGGGTGGCTTATGTAATCCTTCTTTTCTATGAGCGTCACGTCGTCCTGGGAAAGAAAAGCATCTGCTATTCTGTATATATCGTCTATGTACGAGCAAATGACACGCACCCCTGCAAAGTCGTTTATTCCGTTTTCTATGGAGCTTATAGAGAAGGGAAGTCGGTATTTCATAAGCTTGCGGATAACGCTCTCCATACCCTTGAGACGGGTCTGTATAGAGCTTATAGGGTTTCTCTTATACTTGAGGTCGAACTCGGAATTGAGAACCTCGAACTTCGTCTTAATCTCGCGCAGGGCGCAGCTGTATATCATCTCTAATTCCTTGTACTGCACCACACTCCACATTATTCTTTTTCCGTCTCTTAGGATATCCTCAAGGCTGATTTTCCTGATATCGGGCAGGGCGGGGACTCTGTTATCACTCATAATTTCTCTCCTCTCATTGCGGTTTTCCTTGAAAGGTCTGTGACCTTTACACCTAAATTTTACACCCGAATTGTTAAGGCACAGCTAGTAAAATATGTTGAAAATGTAAAAAAATAGGCTACCCCGTGTTAAATTTCGGGGTAGCCAAAGCCTTATTTCAGTTCCATCTTTCTTTTGGAATTAAGGTAATTGAAAAGTGCGCCGAGCGCCATAACCGCAACAAAAACGATGAGATAGTATAAAATCGTATCGTGATGACGGAAAATACTTGCCGCAACCATAACGCAGCAGCCGACGATACCGAGAATAGGAATTACGAATCTTCGCGCGACAGAAAGGTCGCGCTCTTTTTTCATAAACATAATGATAATCGGGATATACATCGGATAAACCGTAATGATAGGAAGCTCCGAGGAGTCAAAGGCGTATTTTCCAAACCACCCGAAGAACTGACCTCCCATAAAGTAAGCAAACCACAGACCGCAAAGCAAAAGCGCAAATATTGCCGAGTTGTGAGGCATATTGGTTTTCTCGTCTATCTGACGGAAGGTGTCGGGCGATATACCCTCGCCTCTCGCCGCCAGAGAATAAATTCCTCGCGTGCAGCCAAGCATAAGTCCGTTAAGCGTACCCAAGCAGGAAACGATAACCAGGAAATTGATTATAGTTGCTACCGTATTTCCGAAGTACTTGAACGCCTCGGTGGTACCCTTCGACATAAGTGTGTCGGTGTCGGCAAGTCCAAGCACTCCGACGTAGTACAGCACGTATGCCAGAACTATTATTCCCGTTCCCACAATGAGAGCAATAGGGAGATTTCTCTTCGCATCCTTGATTTCGGCATTGATAGAGGTGGCTATAATCCAGCCCTCGTAGGCAAACGCCGTACAGCAAACAGCCGCGAACAGCTCGCTAAGTCCCGCCTCTGCCGTAGCACTTCCTTCGACTGCCGTGAAGTTCTCCGCCAGGGTGGAGTTGGTAAGTCCGATAACCGTGCCCACCAGCGCAATAAATACGATGGGAACAAGCTTTATTAAAGTCGTCGATACCTGAAGCTTTCCTGCAAGCTTCGGCGCAATACTGTTTATGAAGAACATAAGAACGAGATAGAACGCCGCAATTGTAATACACTCCGGGCCGAACATAGCTTCTGCGCTCAGGGAGTCCACTCCGCGCACCGCAACGATAGTATATCTTGCGGAAACCCACGCCAGAACAGAGGTCATTGCGGGATAGTATACCACGGAGAGGAACCAGCCGATGTAGTAAGCGTAGCCTTTTCCGCAGGTTGCCTCAGCGTAGTCAACGACACCGTTGACCTTGGCGTACTTCGTCGCCATAATAGAGAAGGTTGCCGCCACGGCAATCATAACGCCGCCGCCGATTATCCACGCCAGAACTCCCAGCGTAGAGTTACCGAGGGTTTCTTCAAGCACGTCCTGCGCCTTGAAGAATATTCCCGAGCCGATAACGATACCAACGACCATACATATAGCCGTAAACAAGCCGTATTTTTTCTTTAATTCACCCATATTTTCTCCTTTCGGGCAATCGCGTAGGGCAGGGCGAGTGGGATTGCGTTTATCCGCCATCGCCCGATGTTTCACTCAAGGCGTTCCCCCGCGAAAGATATTTGTATAAGGATATTTTACCACAAAATGCTACAAAATCAATACCTCCGCGCCAAAAATAAAGAAAGCCCTATACAATTTGCCTAAGCCCCATTGCTACCTTTTATACATTTTTACCAATATATCTGTCAAATATCCCTGAAAATTGTATCCGTAAGTCTCTCTAAGTAACTATATTGTTAATAAATTGTTAATTTTTTAACTTTCTATTAAGAAAATTCCCAAAACAGTAGATTTTTATAAAATAATATGGTAAAATATTAAAGATTTTGCCCCCGAGGTGTCGGGAGCAGGTCAAGTTGACAGGATATCAAAATAAAATTCATAAATTTGGAGGACAAAAAAATGGCAAAGAAGTATTGCTATCTCTTTACTGAGGGTAACGCATCTATGCGTGAGCTTCTCGGCGGTAAGGGCGCGAACCTTGCGGAGATGACAAACATTTTTAAGGAGAAGTTCCCGGACAGAAACCCCGTTCCCCAGGGCTTCACCATTTCCACCGAGGCTTGCACTCAGTACTACGAGGACGGCAAGCAGATTAACCCCGAGATTCAGGCTGAGATTAACGAGTACATCGTAAAGATGGAAGAGGTTACCGGCAAGAAGTTCGGCGACAAGGAGAACCCCCTTCTCGTTAGGTTCGTTCCGGTGCGAGAGCATCTATGCCCGGTATGATGGATACCATTCTTAACCTTGGTCTTAACGAAGAGGTTGTTGAGGTTATGGCTAAGAAGTCCGGTAACGCAAGATGGGCTTACGAATGCTACAGAAGATTTAT
>JAFUPM010000036.1 GCA_017481225.1 Clostridia bacterium | reverse complement strand
TGATGTCGGAGGCAGCAAAGCGACCGCCGTCGAGCTGTACCATAGGACGGATATCTGCGGGGAGAACGGGGATGGTATCAAGTATCATCCACTCGGGACGGTTGCCCGACTTTCTGAACGCCTCTACTATCTCAAGTCTCTTGATTATCTTGACCTTCTTCGGTCCGGTTGCGCCCTGGAGGCTCTCGCGAAGCTCAGCGGAGAGCTTGTCAAGGTCGATATCTGCGAGAAGCTCTCGTACCGCCTCGGCACCCATACCTGCGCGGAAGTCGTCCTCGTACTTCTCTCTTGCGCTCTTGTACTCGGCGTCGGTGAGAAGCTGCTTTTTCTCAAGAGGAGTGTTACCGGGATCGATAACCACGTATCTTGCGAAGTAAAGCACGCGCTCAAGGAGTCTTGTGGACATATCGAGTATCGCGCCCATACGTGAGGGAAGAGCCTTGAAGTACCAAATATGCGACACGGGTGCTGCAAGCTCGATGTTACCCATACGCTCGCGGCGTACCTTCTTAGTGGTTACCTCGACTCCGCACTTCTCGCATATTTTACCCTTGAAGCGAACTCTCTTGTACTTACCGCAGAGGCACTCCCAGTCCTTAGTCGGGCCAAAGATGCGCTCGCAGAAAAGTCCGTCGCGCTCGGCTTTAAGAGTACGGTAGTTTATAGTTTCAGCCTTGGTTACCTCACCGTGAGACCAGGAACGGATCATCTCGGGAGAGGCAAGGCCTATCTTTATAGAATCAAACGTATTATTTTCCATACCTTGATTATTACCTTTCTGTTGCGAATTCGGAAAACTTGTGGGCGGAGGGCGCGCGTGGCGCCCCACCCTCTCTGTCTGACACCGTCAGACGTTCAGTAAAATTTATTCCTCGTCGCCGTCGTAACTGTCGTCATCGAAGGCGTATTCGTCCTCTTCGGTCTCGAACTCATCGTCGGACTCGTCGTACTCACCGTACTCGCCCTCCCCCTCGTCATCGTCCTCGTCGGAGTCGCCCTCTGCGGACTTCTCTGCCTCAGCGTCAACGGAGCGCTCAACCTCCTCAATGTTGTTGTAGGTGGGAGCATCGTCGTCTGCTACGCCTGCAAGGTCAACGGTCTCACCGTTCTCGTCGAGAACGCGGATATCAAGGCAAAGCGCCTGAAGCTCCTTAACCATAACCTTGAAGGACTCGGGCATACCGGGAGTGGGAATATTCTGACCCTTGACGATAGCCTCGTAGGTCTTGGTACGACCCGTGATATCGTCGGACTTGACTGTGAGTATCTCCTGAAGAGTATATGCTGCGCCGTAAGCCTCGAGAGCCCAAACCTCCATCTCGCCGAAGCGCTGGCCTCCGAACTGGGCTTTTCCTCCCAGGGGCTGCTGAGTGACGAGAGAATAGGAGCCTATGGAACGGGCGTGAATCTTATCGTCTACAAGGTGGTGCAGCTTAAGGTAATACATTATACCTACCGTTACGGGGTTATCAAAGGCATCGCCCGTACGTCCGTCGTAAAGGGTAACCTTACCGTCGATAACCTTAAGTGTCTGTGTCTTCATAAGGCTGCGGAGCTTCTCATCGTCGTCAACGATGGACTGATCCACTCTCTGAAGATCCATCTCGCCGTCCTCGCGTACAACCTCCATAAATACTGCCTTACCGCGAACACTCTCGTTGGGGCGGATATCACGGGTGTACTTAGCGCGGCGGAGAAGCTCAAGAATATCGGTCTCCTTCGCACCGTCGAATACGGGAGTCATTATCTTGATACCGAGCTTGCGGCAAGCGATACCAAGGTGAACCTCAAGCACCTGACCGATGTTCATTCGGGAAGGAACGCCGAGGGGGTTAAGAACAATGTCGAGAGGCGTACCGTCTGCAAGATAGGGCATATCCTCGGGGGGAAGTATTCTGGATACGACACCCTTGTTACCGTGGCGGCCCGCCATCTTGTCACCTACAGAAATCTTTCTCTTCTGCGCGACGTATACGTGAACGACTTTATTTACACCGGGAGCAAGCTCGTCGGAGTTTGAACGGTCATAAATCTTGACGTCAACG
The DNA here is from genome assembly GCA_017481225.1 of Clostridia bacterium. Lineage (GTDB taxonomy): Bacteria > Bacillota > Clostridia > Oscillospirales > CAG-272 > UBA1740. Next base: position 38,453 of record JAFUPM010000036.1, on the reverse strand, counting down.
ACAACGCCGTATTCGCCGTGACGCATCTTGAGGGAGGAATCATTAACCTCGCGCGCCTTCTCACCGAAGATTGCGCGGAGAAGTCTCTCCTCGGGGGTAAGCTCGGTTTCGCCCTTAGGCGTTACCATACCGACGAGAATATCGCCGGGGCGTACCTCTGTACCTATTCTGATGATACCGTCCGCATCAAGGTTTTTAAGAGCATCGTCACCGACGTTGGGAACCTCGCGGGTTATCTCCTGAGCGCCGAGCTTTGTGTCTCTTGCTTCCTTGGTGAACTTCTCAATGTGAATAGAGGTATACATATCCTCACGGACAAGCTTCTCGTTAAGAAGGACTGCGTCCTCGTAGTTGTAGCCCTCCCAGGTCATAAAGCCGATGAGAGCGTTCTTACCGAGAGAAATCTCGCCGTTGGAGGTTGCAGGACCGTCGGCAATAACCTGTCCCGCCTCAACACGGTCACCCTCGTTTACGATGGGGCACTGGTTCACGCAGGTTCCCTGGTTGGAGCGCTTGAACTTGATGAGGTAGTAGGTATCCTTCCTGCCGGAGTCGGTGTGAATAACAATTTCAGAGCCTGTAGCACGCTCGACAAGACCGCCCTCCTTAGCTACCACAACCGCGCCGGAATCAACCGCTGCCTTGTACTCCATACCCGTAGCAACTATGGGGGAGTCGGTAATCATAAGAGGAACTGCCTGCTTCTGCATGTTCGAGCCCATGAGCGCACGGGTGTTGTCGTCGTTCTCAAGGAAGGGGATACAGCCCGCAGCAACCGACACTGCCATCTGGGGGCAGGCGTCCATAAGGTCAACCTCGGTGGGCTCAACCTCGATGAACTCGGTGTTGTATCTTGCTATAACCTTCTTGTTAACGAAGCAGCCGTTCTCGTCAAGGCGCTCGTTAGCCTGAGCTACTACGTTGTTGTCCTCCTCGTCCGCTGTGAGGTAGATAACCTCGTCCATAACGCGGCCCGTGGACTTATCAACTCTTCTGTATGGTGCCTTAAGGAAGCCGTAATCGCTTATCTTTGCGTAGGACGCAAGGTAGGAGATAAGACCGATGTTGGGACCCTCGGGCGTTTCTACGGGACATATTCTGCCGTAGTGTGTATAGTGAACGTCACGGACCTCGAAGGAGGCTCTGTCACGGGAAAGACCGCCGGGACCAAGCGCGGAAAGACGGCGCTTGTGTGTAAGCTCTGCCAGGGGGTTGTTCTGGTCCATAAACTGAGACAGAGGCGAGGAGCCGAAGAACTCGCGGATAGCGGTAGCCACGGGGCGTGTATTGATAAGCGCCTCGGGACGAAGCTCGTCGCTGTCATGAGTAGCCATTCTCTCGGTGATGTTCTTATGCATTCTGGACATACCGATACGAAGCTGGTTCTGGAGAAGCTCACCTACGCAGCGCAGACGTCTGTTGCCAAGGTGGTCAATATCGTCCGTCGAGCCGATGCCGTGAGTCAGACAGAACAGGTAGTTTATAGATGCGAATATATCTTCCTTCGTGATGTGCTTGGGGGAAAGAGCCGCAATCTGCTCCTTTGCCGCACGCTTGATGTATCTCTCGCGCGCCTCGCCGGTGAAGCCCTCTGCATCTGCCTCGTCCATAATCTCCTTGAGAACGGAGTATCTTACCTTCTCGCCTGCCTTAACGCCGCAGTCGGTGAGGTCGTAGCCGAGAACAAGCTCGGGACGGACGGTGTTGTTGGAGAATACCTTAACAGCTCTTCCGGTCTCGGTGGTTACGGTAACCTCGTTTACAAGGCTGTTTTCGATTTTGTCTGCAAGCTCGGCGGTAATCTTCGCGCCTGCCTCGGCAATAATCTCGCCTGTAATGGGGTTAACTACGGTCTCGCCAAGGTCGAAGCCGACTATTCTCTTAGCAAGGGCAACCTTGCGGTTGTATTTATATCTTCCGACGGGAGCGAGGTCATAGCGCTTCGCGTCGAAGAACATATTGTTTACGAGTATCTCCGCACTCTCCACGTGAGGGGGCTCACCGGGACGGAGCTTCTTATATATTTCCTTGAGTGCCTCGTCGCGGAAGGAGCCGCCGCTTTCCTCGGCAAGGGCGCGGCATTCGTCCTTTGCGAGAGTAGCGATAAGAGCCTCCTCGTCGCCGAACATCTCAAGGATAGCCTCGTCGGAATCCTCTCCGACAGGGCAAAGCGCGCGAATAAGCACGCTAATCGGAATTTTGCGGTTCTTGTCTATCTTAACGTAGAAGATACCCGCGCTGTCAGTCTCGTACTCAAGCCATGCGCCTCTGTAAGGAATGACGGTAGCGGCGTAGTTGTGCTTACCCTGCTTATCCACGTCAATGCTGTAGTACATACCGGGAGAACGTACCAGCTGAGATACGATTACTCTCTCGGCGCCGTTGATAACGAAGGTGCCGTTATCTGTCATAAGCGGGAAATCGCCAAGGAATATCTGAGCCGTTTTAAGCTCGCCTGTCGCCTTGTTTACAAGACGGACACCGACCTTCATATGTGCATCGTAGGTTACCGACCTGTCCTTGCACTCCTCCATGGGATATCTCGGGGTAGGGTCAAGGGTGTAATCGGTAAATTCGATAGACAGGTTTCCCGTATAGTCAACAACGGGAGAGACGTCGCGAAGGACCTCGTCAAGACCCTCCTCAAGGAACCACTTGTAGGAATCCTTCTGAATCTCGATAAGGTTTGGCATCTCCGTCGTTGCTTCAATCTTGGAAAAGCTCTGTCTCACATTAGTGCCGAGTTTCCTGGGTTTAAGCATCATAAATAGAATCACTCCATTCCTGAAATTTTACAAATCTGTCGCCACTCTGCCAACTTTTCCCCCATTGGCAAAGTGCGCAATTAACTGCTTCGGATTTTGTGCAACATCAACAAAATCACTAGGGGTCACCCTGAAAAAAGGGCAAAAATCCCCCATAGAAAAAAGCATTATAATGCATTATAGTATTATAACACAAAAATCCTATTTGTCAAGTCTTTTTTTAAATTTTCTTGAATTTTTTTCAATAATCGGAAATTTTATCCAATAACATAATTTCAGGCAGAAAGAAAAAAGAGACAAAAAACCGCCCGCAAAAAGCCTTATTTTGCGGGCGTACTATTATACTTAGGTAGAGTTTTTTCGAAAGCGTCAGAGAATAAGCTCCAGAAGCGGCGCTACTGCTATGGGCATAAAAATTGTGGGAATCATATTGGCGGTTTTAACCTTAGTCGCGCCGAGGACGTTGGTTCCGACAAGGATAATGACGAGAGAGCCGGTAACCGACATATAGGTAAGGGTCGCAGCGGGCAATATTTCAAGCAACCCTATGCCAACCAGGGAAATTGCGCCTTGATAAACCAGCAAGAAGAACGCCGAGAATGCACAGCCGAATCCGAGAGAGGTCGCCATAATGAAGCAGGATATACCGTCGATAACCGACTTTGCTAAAAGAAGGTCGGGCTCTCCCATTGAATCGTTTATAGCTCCGTTGACAGCCATAGCTCCGACGCAGAACAGCAGACTGCAGGAAACGAAGCCGCGGGCGAAGTTGCCCTTACCTTCCTCGCCTCGTACAAGCCTTGCTTCAAGAATCTCGCCGAGCTTACATAACCACTTGTCAATATCTATTATCTCACCGATAAGAGTGCCGAGCATCATAGACAGAATCATAACCAAAACCTTCACAAGCCCAGCCGAAAGAAAGCTGTCGGAGCTTACGGGCGGTGCTGCCTCAAGTATGCCGTCGATGCCTATGTAAATTACGCAGATTGCCATACCGTTCATAATGGCGTCTCCGATTCTTTTCGGTACGCTTTTTTTAATAAGACTTCCCGCAGTTCCGGCTATCAAAACCACGAAAAAGTTAACTATAGTTCCCAAAAACGGCATTTTTCTTTACCTTTCCTCCACATTCCGAGAGTAAAAACCAAAATAAATCAAGCTGATTTTTAAGCAAAAACTCAAAACAAATTGTATAAATTTTCAAGAGAAAAACCGAAACAAATCGAACTGTTTTTCAAAAGGATAATCAAGACACTTCGAATAAGTTTTCGGGAAAATCAAAGCAAAGCGCGAACGCGCTCCGAATCTTAAGAAATAAGAGTCATATCATATGACTGCCTACTCTTCCCTCCTCTACGAGTCTTGCAAGCACACCGACAATGATATCACATTCGTCCCCTGCCACAATCATATGGTATTCAAGCTTAATTCCCATAAGCGACAAAATGTCCGACACGCCGCTTGTAAGCCTAATATCCTCTTCGGATGCTTTGGGCAGACCGTGAGGGTGATTATGAGCGAGAATAACTCTCCGTGAGCCCTCGTCTATTGCTGCTTCAAGTATCTTCCTCGGTATAACGTCGGAGGAGCTGACCGTTCCGCGGCTGATAAGCTTTGTGCTGATGGGAATACCGTCAGAGTCGAGGAGCATTGCGTAAACGCACTCAACCGATTCCGTGAAAAACAGAGCCTTGAAATACTCCGCAATCTCGGCTTTCGTGTGAGGCTTACCGAACTCAAATTCCGCAGTATAGCGTCTTGAGGTAACGGCTGAAAGCACCTTTATGTAGGTGGCGGCACTCTCGCCTACAAGCTCGGATAACTCTCCGAAGTCGGCGCAGAATACGTTCTCAACACTGCCGTACCTTCTCGCCAGAGCGCGGCAGGTCTCCTCCCTGCCCTCTCCCTTAAGCACGGGAAATATTGCTCTTGAGAACGTCTCAAAGTTGAATTTTTCAAGCCTTCCGAATATCATTTCCCGTCCTCCCTTCGGCTAAAAGCGGCACCCCGTGTAGAGTTTTTCGCTAAGTGCTTAATCTTCCGTGGTTGAATAGTAGTCGGGCATATAGTCCGCAGGGTCCAAGACAGCGCCCCTGGCTATAGCCTCAGATTTGCTTTTAAGAAACCTCGAAATCTCCACGTAAGAGGCAAATTTCGAGCTGAGATTATTTATCATTCCTATATAGCCCTTGGGCGAAATCAGATAATGCTCAAGATGAACGGCGCCGATAGCCTTCATAGCATTGCTGACGAGAACGTTTGAGGCGCGGTCTCCCTCGCTTGGAAACGCCCTGCCGTCGGGTGTGCTGTGAGCCGTTATAATAACCGAGGCTCTCGTCTTAATTACCGCATCTAAAAATTCGCCGGGCGATGCTTCCTTGGAGTCGTAATTAAAGCTGCCTATTTTCACGGTGTCTATAAGCCTCATTTTGTTGTCAAACAGCATAACCGCCACCGTTGGCAGCTCGGTATCCTTCAAGTATTCATAGAAATGGTCGCCAACCTGGGTGTAGGTTGTAAATGGCATCGGGCTGCTGCTTTCAAGCTCAACACCGATTATATCCTCAACAGAGCCTACCGCAGCTATAAGCTCGGCTGTGCGCTCACCGATGCCCGACACCTCCAATAGCTCCTCCCTCGTTGCGCGGAGTACTCCGTCAAGAGAGCCAAAGCGGTGAAGCAGCTGCTTCGCTATGGGGTTGGTATCCTTATAGGGAATGGTGTAGTAGAGGAGCATCTCAAGCAGCTCGTAGGTATCGAAAATACCTGCGCCGTGAGTTATGAGCTTCGCCCTCATTCTGGACCTGTGTCCCTCGTGTATTCGGCTGTCGTCAATGGGTTTTACCACGGCAGCTCCTTTCAGTTTGTATTATGTATTGTGTGCGGTTTCACCGTGCAGTCTATACGTACGGTTGGCACTTTAAATTTTCAAAATTGTCGAGTATGCTACGCATCAATCAATGTAGCAGCGTCTGTTGTAAGGACGTTTGAAGCCACCCCGTCAGCTCACAGCACTTCCTTCTCCCTAAACTTAAGGTATGCCTTGCGGTCAAGGAATTCGGGCGCTATCTCGGGGTTGAAGCCCTCGGGCTTTCTCAGGGAAAGCATATTGATTTTTACGCCCTGAGAGGAGAAATTCTCCTCATACTCGGTCATAATATTTCCCTCGTTCCATTCTGATGCGTGGAGGTCGCGGGTAACAATCTCGGGAACGAGCCCCATAGCCCGGGACTCCTCGAGAGAGAAATCGAAAAGTCCCACGTTGTCGGTTTTGAACTGCAGGGTTCCGCCGTCCCGAAGAAGGTTCATATAAAGTGCAAGATACCTTCTGTGTGTCAGACGCCTTTTCGCATAGCCCTTCTTTGACCAGGGGTCGGAGAAGTTAAGGAATATTCCGTCAACGGTTCCCCGTCCGAATATGGAGAGCAGGTCATCTGCATTTTTTATCATAAATCTAAGGTTGGAAAGCTCGCCGAACTCACCGCTTGTAGCTCTTTCCGCAGCCAGCACAACGCAGTCGCCTACTCGCTCCATAGCAAAGTACGCCTTGTCCGAGTGCCGCTGCGCCATAGCGCAGGCAAATCTTCCCTTACCCGCACCTATCTCAAGGTAGATGGGCGCGCCCGCCATTCCCATAACCGAGGCAGGGTCGCCCATAGGCTCCCCCTCGTGGGTGAAGAGAACTCTTTCGCATACCTCAAGGCGGCTTTGTGAGTTTTTCTTCTTTCTCATTCTCATATTTCAAATCCTCGCATAACGGTGATTTTTAGTATATTTCGGTTGGTTTTGTAAATATTAGTTGCCATTTTCACGATTTTAAACGCCAAATATACAGAGTTTTCAAATAATGATTAATGGATTATTCAGTCAAAAATCGCGCTATATCGGCTTGCTGCCTTCCTTGGTTACAAAGGAAAGCCGCAGCTAACGGCAAAGCGCAGCCGTCAAACCAACAGGGAGCAACAGCAAACGGCAAAGCGCAGCCCCAAAACCAACAGGGAGGAGCGGAGAGGTATTACTTCCCGTCGTTTTTGCTGAACTCAGCCAGGCGAAGCTCGGGGTTATCCTCGAGTATCCAGCGTATAGCCCACTCACTTGTAAAGATAAGGAGGTTTTTGCCTCTGAAGTCCTGTACCCACTTGGTGTTGTGAGAGAGCTTCAGGGTTTTGGGGTCAAGCCCCTCGTTTTCAATCCATCTTATCTGGCTGTACGCCATATCGCTTCGGCGCATATCGCAGCCATATTCGTTCTTTAGTCTGTATTCCAGAACCTCGAACTGAAGAACACCTACGACGCCGACTATTACTCTCTCAAGACCGGAGTTGGGCTCGAAGAATATCTGTATCGCACCCTCTTGGGCAATCTGGTTCATACCCTTGGCGAACTGCTTACGCTTCATAGAGTCAACCTGCTCGACCATAGCGAAATGCTCGGGAGCGAAGGTGGGTATGCCCTCGAACTTAAGCTTCATTCCCTTCTCGCAGACCGTGTCGCCGATAGAGAAAATGCCGGGGTCAAACACGCCGATAATATCGCCTGCATACGCCTCGTCTATAACTGCTCTGTCAGACGCCATCATCTGCTGAGGCTGAGAGAGCTTGAAGGACTTTCCGCCCTGGACGTGGTAATACTCCTTGCCGCGCTCGAACTTGCCCGAGCATATACGCATAAAGGCAATTCTGTCGCGGTGCGCCTTGTTCATATTCGCCTGGATTTTAAAGACGAAGGCGGTAAAGCCGTCGTCGAAGGGGTCAACCGTCTTGCCCTCTGCAACTCTGGGCAGAGGCGAGGTTGTCATCTTAAGGAAATGCTCAAGGAAGGGCTCAATGCCGAAATTGTTGAGAGCCGAGCCGAAGAACACAGGCGACAGCTTACCGTGGCGCACGGCGTCAAGGTCAAAGTCGTATGACGCGCCGTCTATAAGCTCTATCTGCTCCACCAGCTCCTCGCGCATATTCTCTCCAATAAGCTCGCCTAGCTTCTCGGTATCGGTTATCTCGCAGTCAACACCGTGAATTCTGTCGCGGCCTCTGTGGGAATCGCCGAAGGAGAGAATGGAACGGCGGTCCCTGTCATAAACGCCCTTGAACTTCTGTCCGCAGCCGATAGGCCAGTTCATAGGATAGGTACCTATACCGAACTCGCGCTCCAGCTCGTCAAGAAGGTCGAAGGGGTCCCTCGCCTCGCGGTCCATTTTGTTGATAAAGGTGAAGATAGGAATATCCCTCATAGCGCAAACCTTGAAAAGCTTACGGGTCTGAGGCTCGATACCCTTCGCCGCGTCGATAACCATTACCGCCGAGTCAGCCGCCATAAGGGTACGGTAGGTGTCCTCGGAGAAGTCCTGGTGACCGGGGGTGTCGAGAATATTAATGCAATAGCCGTCGTACTCAAACTGAAGCACCGAGGAGGTAATGGAGATACCTCTCTGCTTCTCTAAGTCCATCCAGTCGGATACGGCGTGCTTGTCGTTCTGCTTGCCCTTGACGGAGCCTGCGGACTGTATTGCTCCGCCGTAGAGAAGGAACTTCTCCGTCAAAGTAGTTTTACCCGCGTCGGGGTGGGATATAATAGCGAAGGTTCTTCGCCTCTCAATTTCAGCTCTAAAATCAGCCATTTCAGCCCTCATTCTACGCGGCAAAAGGCAAAAAAAGTGCCAAAACCGCATACTTCCCATTTTAACTTTGTAATTTAACTTAAGTATTTTAACATAAAATATATATTTTGTCAAGAAATATTTCCTTGGTTGGAAAAGTATTTCCTTGGTTGGAAAAGTGTGGTTGGAAAAGTGTATATTTCCTCGAGTAGAAAAGTGCGCAGAAGGTCAGCGCGTTAAGAATGACGCTCTTTTACTACCGAGATATTGTTCGGATTTCCTTTTTACTCCCCCCAAGCAAAAAAACACCTCTGCCGTACGTTCTTTGGCAGAGGCATCTTTCCCTTATTTATATATAGTTATTCGGTTTTGTTTGCAATTGCTGCGTTTTCTATAAAAACTAAGCCTTTTTTAACTATTTGCAAAATAACCTCAAATCACAATAATACGCAAAAACGTGGGGGGCGTGTTAAATTTCCGAGGATACGGGGTCCTCTTAATAACCGCTGATAGGCAGGCTCTCGTCGTCCTTGCCCTTGGTGATACGGCGTATTTGTACGTAGTAGGACATAGTGTCGCTTACCTTAACCAGAACTCTCTCTCCAACCTTATGACCCATAACCGCGCCACCGAGAGGGGACTCCTTGCTTACGAAGCCAAGAAGGGCGTTTTGCCTAAGAGTTGTGACAATCTCAATTTCCTTCTCCGCGTTCATTTTCTCGTTGTAAATAAGCACTCGGTCAAAAAGTCCGACCTCGTCCGCGCCGCCGCCAATCTCAATCACCTTGGCGGTTCTAATCATATTCTCAAGATAACGGATTCTTCCCTCGTTTTTCCTCTTCGCTCGCTTCGCCTCCTTGTATTCGGCGTTCTCGGAGAGGTCTCCGAACTCTCGGGTACGCTTAAGCTCTGCCCCAAGCTCGGGCGCAAGAACCGTTTTGCGGTACTCGATTTCCTCCTCCATTTTCTTGATATCTACTTCTGTCAGCTCGTCGTACATTTTCCTTAACAGTTGCCGCCCGGGATAACTCGGGCGGCATTTAACCTTTATATTTTTCTTGGTGTCAAGCTATCTTATGACACATTATTTAGCGAGATTTTCAACAATCTCCTTAGTGTCTCTTGCGATAACAAGCTCCTCATTTGTGGGGATAACGTAAACTTTAATTGACGAATCGGGGGTAGAAATCTCTACTTCCTCGCCTCTGATCTTATTCTTAGCCTCGTCAATCTTAACGCCCATAAACGCAAGCTTTTCACAAACCTTTGTGCGATACTCACCTGCATTCTCGCCGATACCGCCCGTAAATACGATAGCATCGGCGCCGCCCATAGAAGCGATGTAGGAGCCTACGAACTTGGTAATCTGGTGAGCGTACATCTTCTCGATAAGGATAGCTCTCTCGTCACCTGCGGCAGCGAGCTTGCCAATCTCCTGGTTGTCGCTTGTTTTCTGCGATACGCCAAGCATACCCGACTTCTTGTTCATCATCTTGTCGATATCGTCAGCGGTGGTTATCTCGCCCTTACGCATAAGGTAAGGAATAATAGCAGGGTCAATAGAGCCGCATCTGGTACCCATCATAATACCCTCAAGAGGTGTAACGCCCATAGAGGTGTCGAAGCACTTACCGCCCTTAACAGCTGCGAAGGACGCGCCGTTACCAAGGTGGCAGGTTACAACGTTGCACTCCTCGGCAGGCTTGCCAAGCAGAGCGATAGCTCTCTCGCTTACGTAACGGTGAGAGGTGCCGTGGAAGCCGTAGCGGCGAATCTTATACTTCTCGTAGTACTCGTAGGGAAGCGCGTACATATAGGTGTAGTCGGGCATTGTCTGGTGGAAGCTGGTGTCGAACACCGCAACCTGAGGAACGCTCATAATCTTTTCGCACTCAACGATACCCTTAAGGTTTGCGGGGTTGTGGAGAGGACCGAGGTCGCAGCACTCCTCAATAATAGCCTTAACCTCCTCGGTAACGAGGACGGAGCCCGAGAGCTTATCTCCGCCGTGGAGAACTCTGTGTCCTACAGCGCCTATCTCGTCAACCGACTTAATAACGCCAATTTTCTCGTCTACGAGGGTGGAGAGAACAAGCTTAAGTGCCTCTGCGTGTGTGGGCATAGCAACAGCCGCCTTGTAATCCTCTCTGCCGGGAACCTTGAACTTGAAGCCGGACTTGCCGCCTATCTCCTCGCAGATACCCTTTGCGATAACCTGCTCGCAGTCCATATCAATGAGCTGGAACTTAAGGGACGAGCTGCCCGCGTTGATAACTAAAACCTTCATTTGTCTTTACCTTTCGTGTATATAATTATTTTTTGTAAACTAAGAATTTATCCGTGTATTAAAATCTCAGAGCGGGAAGCCGAATATTCCCTTGAAGATAAGGAGATACAGAAGCACTACGACCAAGCCGACCAAGGCACCGCACACAACCTGCGTGGGAGTGTGACCGACGAGAGTTTTCAGCTTGTCCGTCTTTATTTCCTCGTCCTTTTCCGCAAAGTAGGCGTTGAACAGCTCCGCCATCTCGATAATCGAGACCGCCTGCTTTCCCGTCTCGCGTCTGACGCCAAGCGCATCGTGCATTACTATGAACGCAAACATTGCCGCGATAGCGAAATAAGCCGAGCCGAATCCCTCACAAAAGCCGCACATAAGAGCGAGAGATACAACCGTAGCCGAATGAGCGCTGGGCATACCTCCGTCGCCCCAAAGACGCTCCGCCTTGAAGGATTTATTAACTACGCCGTTGATAAGGAGCTTCAACAGCTGCGCAATAAACGAGGTAATTATCGGAACGAGCAAAATGTCGTTCAAAAGTAAGTCCTTAAGTCCGTTAAGAAAACTCATAGGTGCCCCCTTTTCCGTTATTCTGTATTATTTTACCACTTATTCAAATTTTTTTCAATAGAAAAATGAATTTATCCTAAAATAATTATTATTTTACGTTAAATTTATTGACTTTTGGCGCACAAGATAATAAAATAAAGATGTAAATACTTAATTGATTCAGCCCCATTGCAAAGACGCGTCGGGCTTGTCGGGAAGGATATTTTATGATTAAAGAGCTTGAATTGAGAGATTTTTCCGTCCTTGGTATAGGCGAGGTTATGCTTCGTCTTTCGCCCGTTGGAAAGGAGAGAATATCCTATTGTGAAACCTTTGAGAAAAGAGCAGGCGGCTCGGAGCTAAACGTCGTCTCGGGCATTTCTATGCTGGGACTTCGCACGGGAATGATAACGAAGCTCCCCAAAAACGAGATAGGTAAGTTCGTAAAGCACAAGGTACGCTACTCAGGCACAAGCGACGATTATATTATCTACGACGAGTCACCCGATATGCGCCTTGGTATATACTACTACGAAAGTGGCGCATATCCCAGGCAGTCTGTTGTCTCCTACGACAGACGCGGCTCCTCCTTCACCCGTTTTTTGCCCGAGGAGCTACCCGAGGATATCTACACCTCTGCGAATATTTTCCACACAAGCGGCATTACCCTCGCCCTCGGCGAGAGTCTCAGAGAGGGCGTTATAGCTATGATGAAGCGGTTCCGGGAGATGGGCGCGCTTATAACCTATGACGTTAACTACCGCGCGGCTCTCTGGGACGAGGACACGGCGAGAGAGGTCACCCTGCGCGTGCTGCCTCTGGTTGACGTACTTTTCGTCTCCGAGGAAACCTCCCGACGAATGCTTGGTATGAAGGGAACGCTACGCGAGATACACAAGGAGTTTGCAAGAAGATACCCTAACCTTGAGATTATAGCCAGCACCAAGAGAACGGCACTTTCGCCCCAAAGACACAACTTCACCTCCCTCGTATACGATTGCCGCGAGGACGTTCACTACGAGGAAGCGGAGTACGAAAATATCGACGTCGTTGACAGAATAGGCTCGGGTGACGCCTACGTTGCAGGAGCGCTTTACGCCCTTTGTAGGTTCCGTTCCATTCAGAAAATGGCTGAGTACGGAGACGCTATGGCTGCCTTGAAAAATACCGTCCTCGGCGATACAACCCAATGCGATATCGTGGACCTTGAGCGCATTATAAGAAATCACACCACCGAGGGCCCGAAAAGCGAGATGGTAAGATAAACCTTTACCTAAGATAAGTCATTTCGAGAATTCATATTTCTCCGCAGTCGCAAATTGATTAGAGGTTTAACTGTTTTGAAACAAGTCCAATTCTTTTTCAAAACCCTATTGAAAATACCGAAAAGATATGTTAAAATAAATACGTGGTATACAGCATAATATTATTATGCGGCGTGCCGCAAATTAGTAAAGGAGCAAAACTATGAAGGATCTCATCAAGCTTGTTGACGATCTTCCCTGGATTGTCAAGATTATTCTCGCCCTCCCTGGTCTCGACATCGTTTGGGCTATCTACCGTATCATTAAGGGCTACGTTAAAAAGGACGGCGTGCTTTTGATTATCGGTGTAATCTGGGTACTTCTTGGCTTGGCTATCACCTGGATATTCGACCTTGTAACGACCATTCTTTACAAGCACCCGAAGCTTACCTAAGGGTACATAAAACGGCGATTTTGCTAAGTATGATTTGCAAAATCGCCGTTTTACTTTGTGGATTTGATTAATATTTCCGAGAAGCTTAAGATGAATTTTTATATCTTCTCCCCATATATACAGCATATAACGGACAGCTAAAACGGTATAACGGTGTAACGGTATATATATTATCAGCACAAGTGTATCGCAGGCGCTATAGCCGAGAGGGCAAATACGCCACGTAATTCAAATCAAATATTCAAAATAATAGAAGCTTCAAATTCAGCAACATAGGCAACGTATAATTTCTTCTTGATTTTTTCTCCCTTTTATGTTAGAATATAATATAAATATGAGTTAACTTAAGATTTATGTAAATCCAAAGGAAGGAGGGAGATATAATATGCAGCTACAGGAATCGGGCGAGATGTACCTTGAGACTATTCTCGTTCTCTCAAAGGAAAAGGCAAGCGTGCGTTCTATCGACGTATGCGAGCATATGGGCTTTTCTAAACCGAGTGTCAGCCGCGCCATATCTCTTTTGCGCTCCGCAGGATACGTTAATATGGACAAGGACGGTTACCTCACCCTCACCGAGGAGGGCGCGCGCATAGCTACTAAAATTTATGACCGTCACAATCTGCTTACCGGGTTTTTCGTATCGCTGGGTGTGCCCGAGGATATAGCCTCCGCTGATGCCTGCAAAATTGAGCATCATATCAGCGACGAAACCTTTGATGCAATAAAGAGGCGCGTAGATAAAGCATAGTTTAAAGCCCATTTTGTAAATAGATATTTACAAAATGGGCTGATTTTGTTCCTTTTTGTATAAAACCTGATTTTAAACAAAATACAGTAAAGGCAAAGTCGCCCATAAAATGCACATCTCTCGACGGCATTATGGGACTCGAGACGGGTTGTACGAGCCTCGGCGGATAGAAGCTTATATTGTACGAAAAATAAAATATTTTAGAATTTTTGAAAAATGACTTTACAATTGCCCCAATATTTGATATAATAATGGACGTGATTTTGAATTCTGCCATTTTCGAATGGTTAAAAGGAGTGGATTTTTATGAGCCGTATGGTCGGCACAGTATCCAGAGGCGTTCGCGCCCCTATAATCAGAAGCGGTGACGATCTTGTTAAGATTGTAACCGACAGCGTGCTTCTCGCCGCAGAGGACGAGGGCTTTGCCGTACGTGACCGCGACGTGGTCGCTATGACCGAGGCTATCGTTGCCCGCGCGCAGGGCAACTATGCTACAACCGACGATATCGCCGCTGATATAAGCGCGAAGTATCCCGAGGGCGAGCTGGGAGTTATTTTCCCCATTCTCAGCCGCAACCGCTTCTCCGTTTGCTTGCGCGGTATCGCAAAGGGAGCGAAGAAAATTTATCTTATGCTTTCCTACCCCTCCGACGAGGTTGGTAACCACCTTATAAGCCTTGACGCGCTGGACGAGAAGGGTGTTGACCCCTTCCGCGACGTGCTGTCCCTTGCTAAGTATCGCGAGCTGTTCGGCTATGAGAAGCATCGCTTCACAGGCGTTGACTACGTAGAGTACTACGAGGGCCTTATCCGCGAGTGTGGCTGCGATTGCGAGATTGTTTTCGCTAACGACCCTCGCGCAATTCTCGGCTATACAAAGCACGTTCTTGCCTGCGATATTCATTCGCGCGCTCGCACGAAGAGACTTCTCAAGGCTGCAGGCGCCGCTACTGTATACGGCATTGACGAAATTCTCACCTCTCCCATAAACGGCAGCGGATATAACGAAAGCTACGGTCTGCTCGGCTCAAACAAAGCAACCGACGACCAGATTAAGCTCTTCCCCCGTGACTGTCGGAAGCTGGTTCTCGACATACAGGCTGAAATCTATGCCCGTACAGGCAAGCGCGTTGAGGTTATGGTTTACGGTGACGGAGCCTTCAAGGACCCCGTAGGCAAAATCTGGGAGCTTGCTGACCCGGTTGTCTCCCCTGCTTACACCTCGGGCCTCGAGGGTACACCCAACGAGCTGAAGCTCAAGTACCTTGCGGACAACGATTTTGCCGCACTCTCCGGTGAGGAGCTCAAAGCAGCTATCAAGGAGAAAATCCAGGAGAAGGACGCAGACCTTGTAGGTCAGATGGTTTCCGAGGGTACTACACCTCGCCGCCTCACCGACCTTATAGGCTCTCTTTGCGACCTTACCTCGGGCTCAGGCGATAAGGGTACACCCATCGTTTATATCCAGGGCTACTTCGATAACTACACAACGGAATAATTTTTTAAAGAAGCGCTTGCGGCAAAACCGCAGGCGCTTTCGCTTTCGCGCCCACCTTTACCTTTACTTTTCCACTTCCTTTCTCGCTTGTTTGCGTTTCCCTTCCCCCTTCCTTTCGCATTTCCTTTCTCGCGCTTGTTTGCGTTTTCCTTTTCCCGCGCAATTTGCACTTCCTCTTCTCGCACTCGTTTTGCGCTTTCCTTTTCACCCTTTCGTTTTATATCTCCCTTTTCCCACTCTCGTATTCACACTTTTCTTTACCGCAAATTAGCCGGTTCTCGACGCCCCTGCCTCTTGACAAATTTTCACAAGGGTGTATAATATTACTATAGATATATTAAATATCAAAAGGAGATAAACCGTGAAGATAATTATAGTCGGTTGCGGCAAGGTCGGAGAGGCTCTCGCCGAGGAGCTGAACGACGAGGGCAACGATATAACCGTCATAGACCAGAATGCGACTAAGGTCAAGCACATAGCCAATAAATACGACCTTATGGGAGTAATAGGTAACGGTGCAACCCGCGAGGTGCAGAAGGAGGCAGGTATAGATTCCGCCGACCTGATGATTGCCGTAACGGGCTCGGACGAGCTTAATCTCCTTTGCTGCCTTATGGCAAAAAAGGCAGGCGACTGCAAGACTATCGCCAGAATCAAGAGCCCCGAATACGCGGAGGACGCCCCCTATCTGCGCGACGAGCTGGGACTTGCTATGGTCATAAACCCGGACTATGCGGCGGCTGAGGAAATTACCAGAATTCTCAAATTCCCCACAGCCCTGAAGGTAGAGACCTTCTCCAAGGGACGGGTAGAGCTTTTCAAGTTCCGTCTGCCCGAAGACAGTCCTCTCGTGGGTATGACCCTTAAGGACGCGATGATAAAATACAAAAGCAACATACTCGTCTGCACCGTCGAGCGCGGCGAGGAGGCTTATATTCCCAAGGGCGACTTTACCTTTGCAGGGCGTGACGTGGTCAGCATTATCGCGTCCTCGAGAAGTATCACCGAGTTCCTCGGGAAGATAAATTATAAGACCCGAACCGTCAAGGACGCCACCCTTATCGGAGGCGGAGATATCACTCACTACCTCTGCGAGATGCTTGGTAACTCGGGCATATCCGTCAAGGTTATTGAGAAAAGCACCGCAGTATGCGACGAGCTTGCCTCTCAGTTCCCCTCCATAACGGTAATTAACGGCGACCCCGCTGACGAGGACATTCTTCGCGAGGAGCGCGTTGCGGAAAGCGATGCCTTTATAGCTCTTACCTCTCTTGACGAGGAGAATATTCTTCTCTCCCTTTTTGCAAAGAATGCAGGTAGCAAAAAGGTAATGACCAGAATAAACCGAATTGAGTACGGCAGCGTTATTGCGAAGCTTGACCTTGATTCCATAATCTACCCGAAGAATCTGACGGCTGACACCATTATCAGATACGTAAGAGCAAGACAGAACACCCTCGGCAGCAGTATGGAGTCTCTCTACAATCTTATTAAGGGCGAGGTTGAGGTAGCTGAATTTATCGTCGGAGAGAACTCTCCCATCGTCGGCAAGCCCCTCCACACCCTCACCTTCAAGGACAACGCCCTGGTTGCGGCAATACTCCGAGGCAGGCAGCTGATAATTCCCAGAGGCGCTGCGGTTATCGAATCGGGCGACTCCGTCGTTACGGTTACAAAGGAGTTGTTTATGAGAGATATTTCCGACCTTCTCAGGCAGTAAATCCCTTGTTTTTGACAACTTTTATTTGCATTTTCTATTGTTTTAATAAATTTATCCAACCAAAAGGATTTGTAAACATAAATGAATTATTCAATGATAAGATACACTCTCGGTATGCTTCTGCTGTTTGAGTCTGTCTTTTTTGCACTACCCTTGATTTGTGCCGTGGTGTATTGGGAGTCGGCGTTTTTCGCCTTCCTTATAGCGGCGCTCATCTCTGCGGGACTTGGACTGCTTCTGTCTATGAAGAAGCCCGAGAGGACCGAGCTTTACGCCCGTGACGGATTCGTAATAGTTTCGCTTTCCTGGATAGCAATAAGCCTTTTCGGCGCGCTTCCTTTTTTCTTTTCGGGCGCTGCGGACTCCTTCATTGATGCGCTCTTTGAGACCGTCTCAGGCTTCACCACTACGGGCGCCAGCATATTTACCGAGGTTGAGCCTCTCCCGAGGTCCGTTCTTCTCTGGCGTAGCTTCACCCACTGGATAGGCGGTATGGGAGTTCTGGTTTTCGTTATGGCATTCCTTCCCCTCAGCGGCGGACAGAATATGCATATTATGCGCGCCGAGTCCCCGGGTCCCGAGGTTTCAAAGCTCGTTCCCCGAGTTAAACACACTGCTATTATTCTCTACGTTATTTACTTCGCTTTGACGGTTATAATGATTGTCACTCTCCTCTGCTCCGGTATGAAGTTTTTCGATGCGGTGAACACAGCCTTCTCTACGGCAGGCACGGGCGGCTTCGGCTTTAAAAACGACAGCTGCGCCTCCTTCCCTGCCCACCAGCAGATAATAATCACGGTATTTATGCTGGTATTCTCCATAAACTTCAACTCCTACTATTTGGTTTTGAAGCTTAAGTTCAAGGACGCCTTCAACTCCGAGATCAAGGCATTTATTCTCGTAGTTCTGGCGGCTATTACCGTTGTCACCGTAAATATTTCTTCTATGTTTGAGAGCGTGTGGGATGCACTCCGCCACGCGGCGTTTACGGTTGCCTCGCTTATTTCCACCACCGGTTTTTCCACCGAGAACTTCGACCTTTGGCCCGAGCTTTCAAGGACGGTGCTGGTAATCATAATGTTCATCGGCGCATGCGCAGGCAGCACGGGCGGCGGTATAAAGGTTTCCCGTATCCTCATTCTCTTCAAGGGCATGGCGAGAGAGCTGAGAACCCTGGTTCACCCAAGGCAGGTGAAGAAAATCACCATCGACTCCCGACCCGTTGACAGAGAGGTTACGCGCTCGGTTAACGCCTACATCGCAACCTTCATTCTCGTTTTCGTCGTGTCCTTGATTGCGCTTTCCTTCGAGGACAGGGACCTTATAACCAACTTCACAGCCGTTACGTCCACCATAAACAACGTCGGTCCCGGACTTGGCGGAGTCGGTCCTGCGTCCAACTTTGCGGCATTCTCCCCCTTCTCAAAGCTGGTCCTCATTTTCGATATGCTTGCAGGACGACTTGAGCTGTTCCCGATGCTGGTGCTGTTCTACCCCGGAACCTATAAAAAATCTTAAAAACAATAGGCTGCCTCGCCCCGAGACAGCCTTAACTGCAGATAAACAAAACAACCAAAGTGTAAACCATAATGAAAAAATACATATCTCCCCTACTCTTTCTCATAGCGGCGATGCTTTGGGGCTTCGCCTTCTCGGCTCAGAAAAGCGCCGAGGCACTCTCCGCATTCACCGTCGGCGGAGTGCGAAACATATTCGCAACCGTCTTTCTCCTTGCGGTAATTCCGCTTTTAGACAAATTCACAGGCAACGGCAGAAGGCTTTTCGCAAAAGGTAAAAGACCCGACTTCAACCGCCACGAGCTTTTGGGCGGTGTGATATGCGGTGTCATTCTCACGGTTGCCTCCGCCTTTCAGCAAACGGGACTTTCAGACGGAACAGATGCAGGCAAGGCGGCATTTATCACCGCGCTGTACGTAGTTATAGTTCCCATAATTTCGGCTATCGGCGGTAAGAAAACTCCCATCAACGTGTGGATAAGCGTCGGCATCGCGGTGGTCGGCTTCTACCTTTTGTGTATAAAGGACGACTTCACCCTTATGCCCTCAGATGCCCTGGTGCTAATCTGCGCCCTGATTTTCTCCCTTCACATCGTTGCCATAGACCGCTTCTCCCCGAGGTGCGACGGTGTGAGAATGTCCTGTATTCAGTTTTTCGTATCCTTTATACTTAACGTCCTTTTGGCTCTTATCTTTGAGTCACCCATAGACTTCGCCACCGTCGGCGCATGCCTGCCCTCCCTTCTCTACCTCGGTATCTGCTCCAGCGGCATTGCCTACACCCTGCAAATTGTGGGACAGAGGGACGCAAACCCTGCCGTAGCCTCCGTCATTCTTTCCTTAGAGTCGGTATTCGGTGTTATCGGAGGCGCTGTGGTCCTCGGTGAAACTATGAGCCCAAGAGAATATATAGGCTGCGCCGTTGTGTTTGTTTCGGTCATACTTTCACAGATTGAATTTAAAAGCAAAGCGAAATAATAACCGTTTTTGTAAATTACAATTTACATTTTAGCGCATTTAATCTAAATTCATTACCCATCTTCTATAAAGGAAGGAAAAAGAAAATGTCACATCTTGAGGAAAAGCAGCTCTCCCGCGAGGAGATATACACAGGCTCCGTTCTCCACGTTATCCGTGACACGGTAGAGCTGCCGAACGGAGATATTTCCCACCGAGAGGTATGCCTTCATATAGGCGCCGTAGCGGTTATTCCTCTGCTCGATGACGGCAGAGTAATAATGGAAAGGCAGTACAGATACGCTCACGGCAGAGTATTCTTCGAGATACCTGCA
The DNA here is from genome assembly GCA_017481225.1 of Clostridia bacterium. Classification (GTDB taxonomy): domain Bacteria; phylum Bacillota; class Clostridia; order Oscillospirales; family CAG-272; genus UBA1740. The sequence continues at coordinate 18,778 of JAFUPM010000036.1, read as the reverse complement.
GGCAAGCTCGACACCCCCGACGAGGACCCGACGAAAGCCGCCCTCAGAGAGCTTCGGGAGGAGACGGGAGCTATCGCCAGCCGCATTATACCCCTTGGTGAAATTGATACCACCCCCGCCCTTATGAACGAGAAAATTCACCTGTTCCTTGCCGAGGGCATCACCTTCGGCGAGCGAGAGCTTGACGACGACGAGTTCCTCGACGTCGAGCTTGTACCCCTCTCCGACCTTGTCGCTATGACTATGCGCGGCGAAATCAAGGACGCCAAAACCCAGATTGCCATTCTCAAGGCGCAGAGAATTCTCGATTCGCGAAAGTCCTTGTAACCTATATTCAAACACCGCAGACTCCCGTGCTTTGGCGGGAGTTTTTCTTTTTATTATTTTTCTAAGTAAGCACCCGTTCCTCAAAAAGCAAATCTCCCCCACCCAAAGCAAATTCCAATCCCCAAAAGTATATACCCATCGCACAAAAGCTAATCACTATTCCACAAGCTGCTTGCAATGCAGGTTCAAATGTGATATAATACTATTAAAACAGTTCTCCAATGCAAAAAGGAAGGAAGATTACCGAAATGACAAAAGAAGAGCTTCTGCGCCTTACGCCTGCCGAGCTTGTGGACCTCGGCATCTGCCCCACCTGCTTTAACCGTGAGTGCGACGGAGCGCTGTACGGAGACCTGTCCGACAAGCTCATATACAGCGACTCGGATATAGAGTGCTTCCTCGTTGGTAACCCGAGGGCTGCGGGGCACGCCTGCATTTCCACCCTGGAGCATTACCACGATATGAGCGAGGCGCCCGATTATTTAAATGAAAAGATAATCCGTTTTACGAAAAAGCTTATGCTGGTCATACGCGAGCTTTACGGTTGCGAGCGAGTGTATATGTGTACTATGTGCGACGGCAAGAATAACCACTACCACGTGCAGCTGATACCCCGTTATCCTAACGAGAAGCGCGGAAGCTCAAACTTCGTGAAGCCGAGAAAGCCATATCAGCTGGATGAGAAAAGGCTCGCCCTTTTGCGCCGCCACATTTCCGATTGGGCAAAAGGCACGGGCGAAGATTGTCGCAGATAGTTTTTGATCAAAACGCTTCAAACTTTCTAAGATAAAGCTCCGCCATATCCCTTAATTAAACCGTTTTAGTAAATAATAGTTGTCAAAACTCCCCACTATTCAATAGTTAGTCGCATAAAACAAGTTCGTTTTCGAACGTATGAAGAGGTGAAACAAATGGATATTATCGCACGAAAAAGAGGCGGCGTCGGGTTTATGTATCTCGTATGCGCTCTCATAGGACTTATACTTACGGCATCAGCCTTCATTGATATGGGTGAGATGTTACCCCTTCTTATACTCGGCATTCCCCTGACGGTCATATCGACCTACATATTCATAAGCTATCTCGCCCTTCCCTATAACGTCATTATGCTGGACAAGGATAACAAGCTCCACCTTCCACGGGGCGTGACCCTCGCCCTAACAGACCTGCTCGACGTTTCCTACGTTCGCGCCTCGGCAAGGAGCATACAGTATAAGTGGGGCTCCCTTTTGCTCACCACAAAGCAAGGCAAATTCAAGTACGGATATATTGCCGACTGCGAGGAGGTAGCGAAAAGGCTCACCGATATGATGTATCGCGCGAGATACGACTCCGAGAACCCCGACTTCATCGATTCCTACTTTAACTTTTGACAGAAGTTTCACCGTATATTTCAAATTGCTCACCTTTACTAAAGGAGATAGACAGATGAAAAAGTTATTAGCCTTATGCCTTGTAGCGTTTTTGTGCTTATGCTGTCTTACGTCGTGCGGCAAACGGCATGAAGAAAACACCTGGTTTTCTGAGGAAAAATTATCCGAATGCCTCGTCGGTGACCTGCCGACTGTCGAAAAGGATTACGTAAATTACGGCGACGAGGATATTTACGTCAGCTTCACGGGCGAAGAGCGCGAAGCCTATGTTGCCAAGGTATTTGACTATCTGAAGTCGCAGAATTTCAAGTATCTCGGTACGCGCGGAAAACAGAAAAACACCCTAGCGGGCATTTTTACAACCTATTATTTTGAGCCGGCAGACGAGCTTTCCGAGTTTTACGTTTACGACTCGTATAAATTAGTCTATTCGGACGGCTCCCTCGACGAGGACGGTGAATTGATTTTCTGCATTATCAGCATTTACAGCTACGAAACGAAGACTCTTGAATACGGAACAAAGAGCTTTGAGTATGACACCTTAATCACACTCCGCTACGGCTCGGAGGCTCCACTTAGCGGCTTCTACGTGTTGCACGAGCATACCGTCAGCTACGTTTCCGCTGACGAAGCGGGGCATTTTGAAAACTATACCTGCGGCTGTCCCCAAGATTTCGGAGCAGTTCCCCATTATGATGAAAACGGCGACTATATCTGTGATGCTTGCGGCTACGTTATGCCCGAACACGAGCATACGGGCAAGTGGTACAAAAACGAGACAATCCATTTCTATGAATACACCTGCGGCTGTGAAAACCGAGATATAGCAGAGCTTCATTCAGACGGTGATGAAAATTACGTCTGCGATATATGCGGCTACGTTATGCCCGGCCACGAGCATACGAGCGAGATGCGCTCAAACGAATATGCCCATTGGTATATTTATACTTGCGGATGCGAAACTCCCGACAATTCGGCTAAACACGGCGATATAGACGGCGATTTCCTTTGCGACGGGTGCGGATATGAAATGTCTCGGTAAAGAACTATGAAAAAGATATTATCAATCATTTTACCTCTTTCATTTTGCTTTTCCCTTGCGGCTTGCGAGAGTCGGGAGCCAAAGGAAATATCCTGCGAGGAAATTATAGCGGCGTACAAGGACGCGGGCTACGCCGTGCTGTACCACGGTCACGAGGGTGACGAAAGCTATCACGACCTCGGAATGTACTGTTGCTTTGAAATCCGCGACCCCGATAACGAAGATAATTATATGTATATCAACAGATATTTCAACGAGGAAGATGCCAAGGCGGCAAGTGAGGAGCGAGAGTTCAACCCGTTGCTTTGGGGATTTTTCGGTATCTTTGGCGAGTGGCGCTGGCTTCGGACCGGCTACTACGGGGACTTAACCTACGAAACCTTCGATAAAGAAATGCTAAAGCCCTTAAAGGAGCTTATGAAATAAGGAGAGCGCGAATATGAAAAAACTACTTGCAATTTTAATCTCTGTCATTATGTGCGTAGCCCTTCTTGCGTCTTGCAACAAGGAATGTGATAACCACGCCGACGAGGACGGTGACGGAATATGCGACCTTTGCAATTTTAAATATGAATTTCTTTTCAAGCTCACCGCAGACGGCGCGGGCTACGAGCTTGACAGAGTTGGCGCAGGATACGAGGGCGCAGGCGTCGTTATCCCCGAAAAGCACAAAGGGCTGCCCGTAGTCGAAATCGGATACGGTGCATTCAAGAGCGAAAAGAAGCTTACCTCCGTCGTTATTCCCGATAGCGTAACTCTTATTTCCGACGATGCCTTTGAAAATCAGACGTCTCTTACGAGCGTTAACGTGGGCAAAAATGTTGTTACCGTTGGCGTCAGTGCTTTTGAAGGCTGCACAAGCCTTAAAACCGTTGTAATAAGCGATGCAACACAGTACATCTACGCAAGTGCCTTTGAAGGCTGCACAGCACTCGAAGCCGTCACCCTCGGCAAAAACGTCAAGGAGATTACAGGCTCCGCATTCGAGAACTGCACAAGCCTTAAAACAATCTCCATCCCCGCTTCTGTTGAAAAAATGGGCGCGTGGGTGTTCTACGGAAACACTATGACTGATATTTACCTCGGCGTATCTGCTCCGGGCGAGACCTGGAGCGAGAAGTGGTCGGAAGGCATTAACGGAGACGTAAACATCCATTGGGCAAGCCCAAACCCATAATGCACTTTAGCCGTGTAGTCGCGACGCCGCAATACACTATTTTCTCTAAATCACCGCAAAAAGTAAATAATACATTACATTATCTGGTATTTATACCTACTTTATCACTTTGTGAAAAGCCGCAAACCATATATGATTATTTAGAAAATATCAAAAAGAAAGCGCTTTTCGCTTATTGCCAAGACGCCCCGCCGAAGCCTTAATACCCTCTTACGCCCGCGTCATCCCAACCGTACACGCGATGTACATCTTCGGCATTTTTCCTTATTATTAAGGGTTTTTCAGTTTTTTCAAAAAGCGCGCAAAAAGAAAGTGCTTTCCGCTTATTGCCAAGGCGCCCTGCCGAAGTCTTAATATCCTCTTACGCCCGCGTCGTCCCAACCGTACACGCAATGTACGTCTTCGGCATTTTCCCTTATTATCAAGAAATTTTGAGTTTTTCAAAAAGCGCGCAAAAAGAAAGCACTTTTCGCTTATTGCCAAGGCGCCTTGCCGAAGTCTTAATATACTCTTACGCCCACGTCATCCCAACCGTACGCACGATGTACGTCTTCGGCATTTTTCCTTATTATTAAGGATTTTTCAGTTTTTTCAAAAAGCGCGCAAAAGAAAGCGCTTTTCGCTTATTGCCAAGACGCCCTGCCGAAGTCTTAATATACTCTTACGTCCGCGTCATCCCAACCGTACACGCAATGTACGTCTTCGGCATTTTCCCTTATTATCAAGAAATTTTGAGTTTTTTTCAAAAAATGCGCAAAAAAAGAAAAAAGCACTTGACTTTTTCCTCCAATGGTGATATAATGTATTAGGCTTTTTGGAGATGACCTCGCTCCGCGACGTCAATTCGGCTTCGCCGAACAAGTTTCGCCCGGCGAAACTTGCCCACACAGCCAACCAACAACCAAATCATATCTGGGTGTGGCGCAGTTGGTAGCGCGCTACCTTGGGGTGGTAGAGGCCGCAAGTTCAAGTCTTGTCACTCAGACCAAAATCGGAGGTTCAATCGAACCTCCGATTTTCTTTTATTTTCTCGCTAAATCTCTTGAAATCTCGCGTTTTCGTAATATAACTAATGGGCTTGTTATTCCCTGATTCGAGGGTTGAACAAGCCCATTTTTCGCCTTTGACCACATGTTTGACCACTTGCGGAGATTTTTGGCTTATTTTCGTCTGATTATTGATAGTTTAGAGACGGTAACCGTAGTTATCGATTATCGCCTTGACTCATATTTGGGGCACACAATTCTATATAATTCATCCAATGAATGATTCATCGTTTTGTTTTTCTTACTCCACTGAACAATAGCATCATCTGTCAGCGTTATCATTGAACTTAAAAATTTACTAACATCATATTCTACTTTTAATTCATTTCGAGCTTCGAACAAATTTGAATCACCATGCATTAGGAACTCACGATTCGGTTCTCTAATTCTTATAGTGCTTAAAACTGACAATTCATGATATATCCATGGAGAAAGTGTTTTTTCCTTTTTTATATCATCAGCCTTGCTTATCTCATCAGAAACCAGTATTGAATTTGGAGTATTATAAAATATTGCACATTCACACTGATCTATCATTCCCGTCAAAGCGGAAGCCAACATCATATGAACATGTGATGTTGTATGATTCCTTTTATCATTCCATAAGAGAGTGCAGGCGGAAGCACATCGCACCATCCACCGCAGTCATATGAAATCAAACCGCCAATCATACCGTATTGAACTAATTTTTCCAATTCTACCCCTATTGACATTTGAGCATATTCTGGAAAAATCCCATCGTTGAAGGCTACGCGACTTGATTCTTCGCTCCTACATTCAAGCAGACACTTTAATATTGCTTCAGCTGTCGTGTCCATAATTCGGAATCCTGAAATCAAGGGTTGTCCATTTACAACAGATGCAGCTCTCTCGCGAATGGCTTCTTTACGCGCTTCACGTTCACGTTTGCGATCCGCTTCTTTAGCCTGTTTGATTTGTTTTTCCAAAAGTCTTTCATATGATGATTTTGCCATCTACACGTCCTTCTTTCTTAATGCTTTACGACTATAAGTTTTACTCCATCTACCATTTCTATATCGCGTTTAAACTCAACCTCGTTTTGTATCACTCCAAGGTCATAAACTACGTACAGTTGTCTTTGATATGCCTTTTTATATGCCGTTATATCTGCGCTGATTTCTTCTATCACTTTGGATTTCTTTCCCTCGCGTAATAGTTTTACCTCTATGCAAAGATTGAATTTGGGGATGATAAAATCTGGTATATACTCTTTGCCGGAGAACTCAAATTTCCCGGACTCTCTGTCATAATCTATCCCTTTAGACAAACCTCTTCCAAGTAACAAAGATTCAATGGCGTTTTGAACTTCTAACTCTTTATCAGGTTTTTGGAAGATCACGGTACGAAGACGCGTTTGCAAGAAGTTCTCAATATTATCGAATTCATCATCGGCGAAATCCATACTTCCTTCCAAAGCAGAGCGCAAAAAGTTTGCACAAACAAGCACTTGCTCCATAACACGTTTTTGTGTAGGCCAAAGTGCATTTCCCCAATCGGGAATCTCGTCAAGATTGAATGTGTAAAACACAGTGGAAACTTTTAACAGTTGCTGTGCCTTTTTTGCTAAATCGTTATAAGTGAAAGCCATATCTTTGAAAGACGAATATCGTGCAGTTTCAGCAGCATTTACATTATTTAAAATCCCACGAACGATTTCACAAAAAGAGTTGGTCTGAGAAATAAGCACCTTAATTTCGCGCATCTCTTCAATCGTGTTTTTCATTCGATTCACCTCATTTCAATTCATCGCACACGGCAAGAAGTTCCTCGACACGCGCGACAATTCGTTTTTGTTCGGCAAGAGGTGGTACGGGTATATAATGCGCCTTCAACATTTCTATTGTTAGCGCTTTATAGGCCGTTCCGCTAACATCATCAAATATTTGCTTCAAAAACGCAGGAGAAGACAAATATAGCTTTAGATATTCAATGTCGAAATTATCATGGCCATCAAAGGCAACAACATTTCCATCTTTGTAGTAAAATACTCGATCGTCAACAATCCAATTCCACCCGATGCTTCCACCTATACATGCAATCAACAAGTCGCCTTTTTTAGGCATAATATTGTCTTGACAGATTTCATCATATCTCTTTTGAGCAATATAATAAGATACAGGTGGCTCTATACCTTTAGCCAAAGAAACCACTTCAAGAGACCTAAAAAATGGCACCCCTTCGATCGTGTATTCCTTTGCGTGTATTCTCTTACTGGAGTGTATGTTATATATCGCTCCCATAGGAGCCCACTCCCAAGTTTCGGGAATCTCAAAAGGCTTTTCTTCGTCCGTGATGGGTGGCAACGGCTTTTCCTTTTTGATTTTTTCCTCGGCGATAAGTTTAGCTTTCTCCGCGCAAATACGCTTCAAAAGCTCAGAGGCAGGCTCGTCGGCAGGATCACGCTCGGTAAGCTTACCTTGCACCGCTTGTTGCAAAATTGACTTGCGGAGCTTATCGGGAAACTCTGCATTCAATTCCTTTAAGCGTTCTTCTGCTTCACCATACCTTTCAATGAGAGGCAAAAGCTCCTCAATTTTTGCAACAATACGTTTTTGTTCAGCAAGAGGCGGAATAGGAACAATAAATTCGGTAATGTGTTCATTTTTTACATTATTGATGTTCATTCCTTGAACTTGATTTCGTATATGACCTCTATAATATTCGCTATCAAATAGCGTACGTATAAAAGGAGCCAACACCAAATGATGGGGGCGTATAATTCTCAAAAATGCTCCAATTTGGGTCATGGCATCATCTTCAAAAACAAACCCCGGTTTTCCGATCACCGCCTTACTGCCAGTAGAAGCAACAATCAGCACATCACCATTTCTAATTGTTTTTTCGCTATCAATAAACGATTCTGGCAAAAACACATCATTATCCAAATAAAGTACTTCGCTGTTTTGAATGTTTCCACCTCTCAGTATTCTAACTCCCGATTTAGTAACTTCGTTTGATTTATAGGATGTTCCACCCATCACGGAAACCAAATTTCCAAGCTTAGTCCATTCCCATGAATTCGGAATATCAAAAGGAAAAACATATTCATCGCTTACCTTTAGAAAGGTTGTCGAGCAACGTTTTAACAACTCCGAAGCAGGCTCATCACTCGGATCTTGTGGCACAAGTTTACCCTGCACAGCAAGTTGGAGAATTGAATTTTTCAAGTCCTGTGCGGTCATTCCTTTACCTCCAACATAGCCGTGATATCGGACAATATGCGGTCAATATTTGCATTGAGTTCAGAACGCTCAGCTTGATAACATGCTATAAGTTCAGACGGCTCCAAAATTTCTTCCTCCTCATGAGGGAAAGGACAGCATTTATCAAAGTCATAGTTCAATTCTACAAGCTCATCCACCGTAAAGAAGCGGGATTTATCTTTGCCATCAACCGTAATCGGCTTCTTGTCATCCCACCATTCACGAACGGGATCAAAGTGCTTGTCCTGCATCGGCTTGGTCTTGGTAAAGCTCTTTACTCCTTCGGGATAATCCAAACGATAGAACCATACACCACGGCTCACAACACCCTTTTGGAAGAACAAAAGATTGGTGTTTACGCTGGCATAAGGCTTGAATACCTGCGGCAAGCGAATAATGGTGTGAAGTCCGTACTCTTTGAGAAGTTTTTCTTTGATGGTCGCTTTCACGCCGTCACCGAACATAAACCCATCGGGCAAAACGATACCGCAACGACCTTTATCCTTAAGCAAATGCATGATAAGTGCCATAAATAGATCGGCTGTTTCGCTTGTTTGGAACTCAGACGGGAAATTATTTTTGACAGACTTATCCTCTGCGCCACCGAAAGGAGGGTTGGCAACGATAACGTCAACTCTATCCTTTGCGGAATATTCAGAAAGAGGCTTGGAGAGCGAGTTCTGATGCTTCAAGGACGGAATTTCGATATCGTGCAAAATGAGGTTTGTCATTGCAAGAAGGAACGGAAGCGGCTTTTTCTCCCAACCGTTAATCGACTTTTGAAGCATAGCAAGCTCTTCGGTGGAAGTAATGCTGCCGAAGTGTGCAATGGTGCTTGTCAAAAATCCGCCCGTACCACAAGCAGGGTCAAGAACGATTTCACCGAGCTTGGGATCAACCTTTTCTACGATAAAGTTGGTAACGGGGCGAGGGGTATAATACTCACCTGCTTGTCCTGCGCTCTGCAAATCGCGTAGCATTTCTTCATAAAGTTCATTAAAGGTATGCTTTTCTCTCGCATCGTTAAAATCAACCTTGTCGTTGATGGCATTGATGAGTTTGCGGAGCTGAATGCCGGACTTCATATAGTTGTTGATATCCTCAAACACGTTTCTGACAACGTATTTACGCATATCTCCATCAGAGGTATCGAGGTTCTTTAACTTTTCAAAAAGCTCACTGACGAATTTGATCAAAGCTCCCCCCGTGATACCTTCCTTATCATCCGCCCAATCGCGCCAACGGTAACCTACGGGAATAATGCCCTTGTAACCGGGCTTGAATTCCCATTCCATTTCCTTGGCATCAAAGGCTTTGAGGAAAAGCATCCAAGTGATCTGACCGATATATTGAGAATCGCCGTCAACGCCATCGTCAATGCGCATAATGTTTTCGAGCGATTTTATCAATGATGAATTTGCCATAGTGTGTTATCTCCTTATGCAGCGTAAATGGCTGCTTCCAGTTCTTTTATAGCTTGTCTGAAATTAGCGATACCGCCAAAGATGGTATTGACGATGTAGACCTGCGTTCCGTACTGCTTGATAGGATCAACCTTCAATACATCCACGTTTTCAAGGTCGGTAAGTCCGCTATCCGCATACTTGATCAAAAGCGCATCCAAAATCTCTGCGGCTTGTTTGCCATATTTTGTGAAGTAGTTACGCTTACGAACATTCTCGGCACGTTCTTTTCTGGTAAGCGGAGGTTGGTCGAACACGATATGAAGAATCATATCGAAAGGATCAAGGTCTTTGCCTACTTCGTCGCAAAGATCGTCAAAGAATACGCCGCGCTTTTCAAGCTCCTCGACAATAGTCTGCTTACGCTCAGCATCGCCCCAAGCGTTGAGAAAATCGTCCATTGATGCATATTGATTACGAACATTACGCTTTGTGTAGTCGATCAAGCTTTCGGTAATAAGCTTACCATCTTTATCAAGATACTGAACGTGTTTCTTGGATACGGAAACGCTCGTGCCTCCAAGAACATACTTCGGTTTCTTGTCACCGGGATCTTTCGGCACCTTAGGAGGTCTTTCAGGACCGGGGCCTGGTTTATGGGGCTCAAAGTCATCTTGCTGTTCAATAGGTCCGTCAAAATCGGGATCGTGGAACAGGCGAGTAACATCTCTAAAATCAAATATTGTAAAATAAAGTTTACCTAGATCCTCTCTAACACGCGTGCCTCTGCCGATTATCTGCTTAAACTCGGTCATAGATCTGATATTAGAATCGAGCACGATATATTTAACGGTTTGAATATCAACACCGGTAGAAAGAAGCTTCGAAGTAGTAACGAGTACGGGATAATCTTTTTCTACGTTACGGAAATTATCAAGCTGTTTTACACCCGCTTCATCATTTGCGGTGATACGCATAACATATCTATCGTCAATGGCACACATATCTGCATTTTCATTTACAAGTGCCTGACGCATACGATCTGCATGCTCTTGGTCTACACAGAAGAATATCGTTTTATCCATACGGCAACCGTGTTTTTTTAGATAATCGGATACCGTCTTCGCCACGAGTTTTGTACGCCTTTCAAGGACGATATTCTTGTCGAAGTCCGTAGTGTTATATACACGATAATCGATCACCTCGCCGTTATCGTCAAGCTGACCATCGTAAGGAACAAAGCCTTCAATATCTCTATCAAAGAACACGCGGATAACACGATATGGAGCAAGGAAACCATCGTCAATACCTTGTTTCAAGGAATATGTATAGATGGGATCGCCAAAGTAGTCAATGTTGGATACCGAGTTTGTTTCTTTGGGAGTTGCAGTAAGACCAATCTGTGTAGCAGACGAGAAGTATTCAAGCACCTCTCTCCATTGGCTATCTGCCTTTGCACTACCGCGGTGGCACTCGTCAACAACGATTAAATCAAAGAATCTGGGGCTAAACTGTTGGAATAAGCTATTTGCATCTTCGTCCTCGCCCGTAAGTCCTTGATAAAGACCAAGATAGATTTCGTGTGCTGTATCAAAGTTCTGCTTCGTTACCCACGTCATTTTATCCTTAAAAGGAGCAAAGTCGTTTGTAAAGGTCTGCGAGATAAGAGCGGTTCTGTCTGCAAGGAACAAAATACGCTTTTTAATGCCAGCCTTCCATAAACGCCAAATAATTTGGAATGCTGTGTAAGTTTTACCCGTACCAGTTGCCATTACCAATAAAACTCTGTCCTGACCACCTGAAACAGCTTCAACGGTCTTGTTAATCGCGTTCATCTGATAATAACGGGGCTGCTTGTCGGGGTTATCAGAATAATAAGGCTCGTCAATGATTTTCTCTTGTGCGGTACTTACATTATTCTTTTCGAGATACATCTTCCACAAGGCTTCGGGAGAAGGAAATTCATCAAGTGAAAGTGTGATTTCAACATCGCCCTCGGTAATGTATTTGTTATGGAATACAAAGCCATCTCCATTTGAAGAAAATACAAACGGAACGTTCATCATGGAAGCATACTGAAGTGCTTGCTGCATACCATCAGACATCGTATGCTTATTATCTTTTGCTTCGATAATCGCTATCGGCTTGTTAGGTTTATAGAAAAGCACATAGTCTGCCTTTAACGGAGCTTCTCTTTTGCAAGACTTACCGCGAGCAATAATACGTCCTTTGGTGACGTTATACTCCTCGCGCATTTGGGTAATAGAATCCCATCCTGCTTTGACGATGGCGGGAGTAATGTATTTAGTCCTTATATCAGTCTCAGATAATGTTTTTTTATCAAACATTTTTATCCCTCCATATCTATAATTTCCATAATGTCTTCAATTTTGCAGTCGAGAACCTTGCAAATTTTCACAAGCACCTCTGTATTAACGTTCTCATTTCTTCCGAGTTTTGCGAGTGCAGTAGTCGTAATACCCGTTGCCGTTCTCAACTCGGTTTTGTTCATGTTTTTGTCGATCAAAAGCTTCCAAAGCTTGTTATAACAAACGCTCATAGTAGTACCTCTCTACCATAAAATATCATATGAAAACATTGTACCACACATCGTTGAAAATGTCAATATATTATCTAATTTTTAGATATTTTGTCAAGAGATTAAACCAGCGAAAATCAACAGTTTCGCACACATTCCACGCATTTACGCACTCAAAAATACAAAAATCACGCCGCCACAACCTCTAAAAATTAAAAATTCCTATTACGTGGTAATAGGTAAATCATCAAAAATACAAGTGTTCGGATAAGTTCGGTTCACTCAGACCAAATAAAGCCTTGAAAACATTGAGTTTTCAAGGCTTTATTTTTTGCTTGTTACGCAGTTTTTAGAGGGGTGTTACGCAGTTTGCTACCAACAAAATTCAGAGCATTGTAAGTGAAAATCGCCACAAATACCGCAAAAATGTAAATAATTATTATCAAAATATAGCTTAAAACTCGATTTTTCCTTTATTTTTTCATTTTCACACCTGACGAATTATGTATATTTTTTGATCCGAAGTTATTTGTTAAAGCGACGAGAACAATTATACCACCCGGATTTAAAAACATCAAGATTTTTGCCAAAGGAGCTGTCGTATTGAACAGACGTTCGTTGTTTTTACTCATCTCAATACAAAAAATGATGCAAAATTGTGGAAAGTGCACAAAAACTCCATCCAAAAATCCAAACTTTGTATAATTGACATAATGTTTCTTGTATGATAAAATATTATTTGCCCTAAAAAGTAAGGGTTACTATGGTTTGTAAAGAAGGACTCATTATGAAAACTTCACTAAAAAACTTCGGATTCAAGAGAAAAAGCGGAATTCTTATGCCGATAAGCTCGCTTCCCTCTCCTTACGGCATCGGCTCGTTTGGAAAAGGAGCCTACGACTTCGTGGATTTCCTCGTTGAAACGGGGATAAAGTGCTGGCAGGTGTTGCCGCTCAACCCCACCTCCTACGGCGACAGCCCCTATCAGTCGCCCGCATCGGTCGCAGGAAATCCTTATTTCATTGATCTTGACATACTGCGCAAAAGAGGACTCCTTACCAAGGATGAGCTTTCGGAAAACGTAAACAAGTCTTTAAGAGTTGATTACGGTTGGCTATTCAACACCCGTTATACGGTGTTGCGCAAGGCCTATTCTCGATTCAAGGAAGGCGGAGGAGATAAGTCTCGCGAATATAGATCCTTCCTCAAAAAGAACTCACAGTGGCTGTCGGATTATTCGCTATTCATGGCTTTAAAGGTTCATTACAACTACTGTGCGTGGACTAATTGGGACAGTGTACACAGAGACGTCGCAGAGGCGAGACTTCACCGCGACGAATTCTCTGCCGAGTGCGGCTTCTGGGAATGGGTACAGTTTGAATTTGACCTGCAATGGCAAACGCTTGTTACATACGCCCACTCCTTCGGCATAGTAATTATTGGAGATATGCCTATCTACGTTGCGCACGATTCAATGGACGTATGGTGCGCGCCCGAGCAATTTTTGCTTGACGGCGAATTCAACCCCGCCGTCGTTGCCGGCTGTCCGCCCGACGGCTTCTCGCCCGACGGTCAGCTTTGGGGCAATCCCATCTATAATTGGGCTCTTATGGAAAAGGACGGATTCTCTTGGTGGTGCAAGAGAGTCGGCCAAAGCTTCCGTATGTACGATATTCTACGCATCGACCACTTCAGAGGCTTTGCAGGATATTATAACGTTCCTTACGGCGAGGCAACCGCCAGAAACGGCAAATGGGACAGTGCTCCCGGCATTCAGCTTTTCAGGACTATTAAGGAAAAGTTCCCGAAAGCCAAAATTATTGCTGAGGACCTGGGTTTTATCACCGACGACGTCAGAGAATTGCTTTCCGACAGCGGATTCCCGGGTATGAAAATGCTTCAGTTTGCCTTTTACGATGACAACAGCGAGTATCTTCCCCGCACCTATGCGAATGCCAACTGCGTTTGCTACCCCGGCTCTCACGATGCAGACTGCGTTAAAACCTGGTGCAAAAACATAAGCGGGCCCGCACGCCGCCGCTTCAACAAGGAATGCCCAAGGCATAAGGGACAAAGCCGTGCTTACGACCTGCTCGAATTTGCTCTTGCAAGCCCTGCAAACCTCGCGGTAGTACCTATGCAGGACTATCTTGAGCTCACTAACGACGAGGGACGAATGAATACTCCGTCGGTTGCCGAGGGTAACTGGACCTGGCGTGTAAGCCCCAGATATCGCACGGCAACGCTTACAGAAAAAATCAAAAGCATTATCACCCGCACAAACCGTGGGGTAAAATAAATTATATGAGGTGTCAATATGAAAAAGAACTATTCACGCATCATATCAATGCTTCTGGTGATAGTGATGCTGCTTACACTCTTACTCACGTCCTGCCAAAACTCTAATAACGATGGCGGAAACGAGGGCGGAAACGAAGGCGGAAACGAGGGCGGCTGGCAGATGCCCGAGGACGAATACAGAATCCCTATGGAAGACGGCTGCAATCAGCTTACGTTCTACTGGTCACACCCCGGTGTTATAGAGGACTGTGACATCTGGTGCTGGTGGGACGGCAAAGAGGGGTCGGGTTACGTTATGCATCCCTGCGACTACGGCGCAAAGGTTGTGATTAACATTCCCGAGGGAATTGAACAGGTAGGCTTTATCGTTCGTACAGGATGCTCCGAGCCCGGTGGCACCTCCTGGGGCGAGGCTACCAAGGACGCTACCAGCGAGGACCGTATCGCAGTAATCGAGGGCAAGGAAACCTTCATTTACTTAAAGAGCGGTGACGCTGCACAGTATACAAGCAATGATGGAGGAAAGACTCTCACAATGATAAAGAAATTTACTCTTGCGGGAATGACCGACTTCCACAAGATTCAGTACAATATCACTCCCCAGACTACAATTTCAAAGTACAGTCAGGTAAAGGTTTACGAGGGTGACAAGGAGCTTACCGTGCTTAATATAACCAATATGGGCAAGGCGGCTACTACGGGTATTATCGAGGTTGAGGAAACGCTCGATGTCGGTAAGAATTACCGTGTCGTCATCGAGGACTACGGAGAAAAGGCGGTTGTTCCTACCTCTATATTTGACAGCGATTACTTTATAGAAAATTACACCTATGACGGAGATGACCTGGGCGCCGTAATAAACGGAGATAGCACTACGTTCAAGGTATGGGCTCCCACAGCGTCGAAGGTTGTGCTTAATCTCTTCAGCGCAGGAAACGGCGGCTCGGCATATAAGAGCGTAGATATGACCAAGGGCGCAAAGGGGGTATGGTCGCATACCGAAAGCTGTGGACACGGCACGTACTATACCTACACCGTTACCACCTCCGTTGGAACGCAGGAGGCAGTTGACCCCTACGCAAAGGCTGCGGGTCTTAACGGTAATCGAGGAATGGTCGTTGACCTTGGACGCACCGACCCTGACGGTTGGGGCACAGACAATTTCTCCACAGGTATTGAGAGCTATTCCGATGCTATTATCTGGGAGGTCCACGTAAGAGACTTCTCTAACAAAATCGCCGCTTCAAACTACAAGGGCAAGTATCTTGCCTTCACCGAGTGCGGTCTTGTCAACGAGCACGGCGAGGCGGTTGGTGTAGATTATCTTGTCGAGCTTGGAATTACCCACGTGCATCTGCTCCCCGTATACGACTATGCAACCGTAGACGAGGCAAATCCCGACGGTCAGTTTAACTGGGGATACGACCCTAAAAATTACAACGTTCCCGAGGGAAGCTATTGCACCGACCCGTATAACGGAGAGGTGAGGATCAAGGAATACAAAGAGATGGTTCAGGCTCTTCACGCAGCGGGAATCGGCGTAGTTATGGATATGGTTTATAATCATACATACGATGCAAACAGCTCGTTCAACAAAATCGTTCCTTATTATTATTACAGATATACCGCTTCCGGTGCTAACTCCTCGGCTTCAGGCTGCGGAAACGACACCGCATCGGAAAGATATATGTACGGCAAATTTATGGTTGATTCGGTAAGCTACTGGGCAGAGGAATACGACCTTGACGGCTTCAGATTCGACCTTATGGGTCTGCATGACCTTGCTACTATGCAAAAGGTTGAAAACGCCGTTCACGCTATCAACCCCGAAGCGATTATCTACGGTGAGGGCTGGACTATGGGCTCTACCATCGACGGAAGCCCTATGGCAAACCAGTCGAATATAAGCAAGATAACTCCTCTTGAGGGTGCTATCGGCGGTATTGCAGTATTTAACGACGCTATCCGTGACGGTCTGAAGGGCAGCGTGTTCACCTCGGACAGCAAGGGCTACATCAGCGGCGCAGGCTCTACCTCCTTCCCTGCCGTTCTCTTCGGTATGAAGGGTGGCTCCGGAACGGGTGCAAGCTGGTCTGTAAAGAACTCTATGGTTGTAAATTATATGAGTGCCCACGACAACAACACTCTTTGGGATAAGCTGGCACTTTCCAATGCTGATAACACGGTAGAGGAAAGACTTGCTATGAATAGGTTAGGCGCAACCATCCTTATGGTTTCTAAGGGTACTGTGTTCTTCCAGGCAGGCGAAGAGATGCTTCGTACCAAGCCTAAGGGCGACGGCGCCTTTGACGAAAACAGCTACAAGTCCGGCGATGCTGTCAACAATATTAACTGGTCGGTGCTGAAGGAAGGCACAAACGAGTATAATATGTCGGAGTTCTACAAAGGACTTATCGATATGAGAAAGGCTTATAGCATCTTCAGGGACAGCAGTACGGCTGTCAGCGGTAATACGATTTCCACAAACGGTCGTGCGATAGTAACCCTTGACGACCACAAGGGCGGTAAGGTGATGATAATTATAAATCCCACAGCAGAGGAAATGTCCTACACTCTTAGCACGTCTTATAATCTTCTTTGTGACGGCAGCACGGTCGGAGCACAAAAGCTCGGCACCGCAGAGGGTAAGATTACAATACCCGCATACACCGCAATCATACTCGCAAACGACAATATTCTTAACGGATAATTAACGAAATTAACCAAGGCCGCAGGGGTTTTTTCCTCCTGCGGCTTTACATTTTTAATAATTGTTAATAATTTAACACCAAAATTTGTTATCTTGCACAAAAATGGCATTTACAAATTGTGCATTAGGTAAAATTAGACAATAAGTATTGACATTTTGGGGTTTGGATTGTATAATATAACTACAAGTGTGTGCCTTATATAATACACTTATATATAAGTATACTATATGAGAATACACAATGCCCTAAGGGCAAAAAATAATTTTATTTTATAAGGAGAGGGGACAATGAAAAAGTTCTTATCTATCATCGCACTTATTATGGTGCTCGTGCTTTCAGTCACTTGCTTCGCTTCTTGTGATAAAGAAGAAGTAGAAGAAGAGGGCGAAAAGGTAACAGTATCCTGGTACCAGGGAAGCAAACTTCTTAAGGAAGAAGAAATTGACAAGGGTTCTAAGGCAACTTCTTGGGAGCCTACCGCAGAGGGCAAGACCTTCGACGGTTGGTATGCAGAGGCATCCTGCTCTATTGCTTTTGATTTCGACAAGGCTATCAACGAGGACGTTGATATCTTTGCAAAATTCAAGTCTGACGAACACGTTGAGGATACTAACAACTACTACCTCATCGGTACCGGCGCAGGCGATATGAAGGCTAGTGCTTGGAGCCACACAGCTCCCGACGCACTTAAGCTCGTTAAGAAGGACGTTGCAGGTGCGAACGTTTATGAAGTAACCATCAAGATGTACGCAGGCGACAGATTCCAGATTTGCTACGGCTCTTGGGACGGCCAGCAGGGTATCGGTATCTTCGAGGGTGCTGCATACGCTGACGGTATCAACCCCAACAAGCCCGCTGAGGGTCAGGTTACCGCTGCTGACGAAAAGTATGCAGAGGTTAAGAACGCTGACGGTGAAGTAGTATTCATCGGCGGTGACGAGAACAACAACTCCTACAAGAACTGGAACGCAATTCTTAACGAAGGTCACGACGGTATCTATAAGTTCACTCTTACTACTTACCCCAACGCAGGTGACTACAACAAGGTTACCTTCGAGCTCGTAGAAGCTATCGCGCCTATGACCGAAACTCACGATATGCACTTCATCGGCACATTCAACGAGTGGGCTACAGAATACGAAGAGGGCGAGCTTGCTCTTGCTCCCTCTGAGGACAAGGCTACCTGGTCCGGCTTCATCACCATCACTGAGGATGACTATGCTGATTGGACCGCTGACGCAGAAGGTAACCTTTACGCAGCTCTTAAGCTTTACAACGTTGTCGACGGCAAATACTACGGCTACGGCGAAGATAACATTCTTCTCACCGCAGGTACTTACGCAGTTAAGTACACCGTAGAGGGCAACACGGTTGAAGTTGAAGCGTGCGATTACTACATCGTAGGTACTCTCCTCGACGCAGAGGGCAACGCAGTTAACTACGCAGTTAAGGAAGGCGTTTCTCCCGCACTCGTTGCAGGTGAGGACGGCGCTTACTCGGTTGATTTCGTAGCATACGATGCAACCGGATGCAACGACTACAGCTGGATGACTCAGCAGGGCAAGACCGACGCTAACGGTGTTGCAGCTATCATCTCCATCAAGGTTGTTTACGGTTCCTCTCTCGGTATCAAGG
>JAFUPM010000035.1 GCA_017481225.1 Clostridia bacterium | reverse complement strand
CCGCTTCCGCCCTCGTTATTATCGTCCGAAGGCTTGTCACAGCTCGCAAGGCAGAGTGTAACCAACGAGCATATAAGCACAAATATTATAAGTAGATTAAAACGATTTTTCATTATAGTATCTCCGTTTACTGCTTGCTCTCAGCCTTCTTGTCGAGAAGGTAGTTTCTGTAGTAGAGGCAAAGGTCGGTACCAACCATTACGAGGTTAAGCACGTAGAAGAAGAGAACGTACCACTTCGCAGGGTTAAATACCATAAGCTTACTGCAAATTCCCGCAATGTAGCCAAAGAAGATAAGGCAAAGGAAGCCAAGGCTCTTGCCCTTAGTGGTTCTCGCCTTCCAGGACTTCATAACGTTCATAGGCCAGGAAGCGCCGAAGCTGACAACCATCACAATCTCAAGTATTTCAGCCGCAAATTCCATATTTTCGCTCCTTAAATTTTAATTAAACGGAAGAAAAAAGTGCCGAGCGGAGAAAAAAGACCCACTCAAAGCGCACCTCTCACCCGTCTACCCGTATTATACCTTATTTTTTACCCCTTGTAAATAACTAAATAATATTTACTGCTATAACTTTTTTTGTATAGTACTTGACATAGCTTTACCTATTTGTTAAAATATATAAAGAAAGTAAGGAGGTATCCTATGGAGCTCTTACAACTGAAGTATTTCTGCGATGCTGCGGAAAGCGAGAATTTCTCCCGTACAGCAGAGAAATATAAGGTACCTACGTCGAATATTTCCCAAACCGTCAAACGCCTTGAGGACGAGCTTGGTGTGAAGCTTTTCCGCCGAAGCCCCAACAGAGTAACTCTCTCCAAAGAGGGCAGAATATTTTATGACGGAGCTAAGCGCGCCTTAAATTACCTGGACTGTGCAAAGCGCAGCCTCACCGACCCCGACGGCGAGTTAGGAGGGGAAATCAGGCTTCTCATTCGCGCCCACAGGCGCACCTCAACCCTGGCGGTAGAGAAGTTCAAGAAGCTCTACCCGAAGGTGCAAATAAGCATAAACCACGACACCGACGCCGTCTATTCCGACTACGATTTTATTATCTCCGACGGTGCCGAGCGCCGCGCGGGATATACGAGAGAGCTTCTTCTCACCGAGAACATAGTGCTTGCCGTTGAGTCAAAGCATCCTCTTGCCTCGCGTAAGGAGGTGGAGCTTTCGGAGCTGTCGGAGGAGAGCTTCGTTTCTATGGCAAAAAGCTCCCGTCTCACAGAGCTGACCTCGGCTATTTGCCGCGCCGCAGGCTTTTCCCCAAAGGTCGTCATCAGCGCCGAGGACCCCTACTACGTGAGAAAGTACGTGGAAATGGGCATGGGCATCGCCCTCGTCCCGAGCATCTCCTGGCGCGGTATGTTCTCGGAAAATACGGTTTTCCTGAACCTTGGAGACCACAAACGGGAAATCTATCTATACACCTTTAAGGATAAAAGTGAGTCGAAGGCGGAGCGCGTATTTGCAGATATAATTCGCTCAACCTTTGAGGACGAAGGCTCACTCAACACGAAATAATTCGCTCGACCTTCGCAAGAGAAGGCTCACTCAATTCGAAATAATCATAAAAAACAAAACAAAAACAAAGGCAGAATATAATCTACATAAGAAAGGAACACCTTATGAGATCTATCAGAGATATATTCAAAATCGGAAAAGGACCCTCCAGCTCCCACACTATGGGACCTGCCAAGGCTATGAGTATTTACGCATCAGAGCATCCCGAGGCTGAAAGCTTCGAGGTTATCCTCTACGGCTCACTTGCCGACACAGGCGAGGGACACGGCACGGGCAAGGCTATCGAGATGATGGCAGGTAAGCCCGTTGAGATTATTCTTAACACCACCGACAGAGACCTCCCTCACGAGAACACGATGGATATCTATTCCGTCGTCGGAGGCAAAAGATGCGAGAAGCCTATGCGAGTTATGAGTGTCGGCGGCGGCGATATTGAGATTGAGGGCAGACCCGACTCCACCGACCTTGATATTTACCCTGAGACCACCTTTGCGGAAATTGCGGATTATTGTAAAAAGAACCGTATGCGCCTGTCCGACTACGTCATAATGCGTGAGGGCAACGATATAATCAACTTCCTTTATAAGGTTTGGGAGACTATGGAGAACTCCATCTTCGACGGACTCACAACCTCGGGCATACTCCCCGGAGGACTTGAGGTCGAAAGAAAGGCTCAGCACCTCTTTAACCAACGCCACATTGACGAATCCCCCACTACCAGAGAGAACAGAATAGTCTGCGCCTACGCCTACGCTGTCAGCGAGCAGAATGCCGACAACGGCACCATAGTCACAGCTCCCACCTGCGGAGCCTGCGCGGTTATCCCCTCGGTTCTCAAATATATGCAGGAAAAGCACGGATTTAAGGATATGCAGATATTCCGCGCCCTTGCCGTAGCGGGACTTATAGGAACTCTCGTTAAGGAGAACGCCTCTATCAGCGGTGCGGAGTGCGGCTGCCAGGCAGAGATAGGCACAGCCTGCTCAATGGCGTCTGCCGCCCTCGGAGAGCTT
>JAFUPM010000034.1 GCA_017481225.1 Clostridia bacterium | reverse complement strand
GGTAGGAGGCGGCGCCAAGTCCGCTTGGCGGATTATCGCCGTAAATCATACGGTCTATATTTTCTCTCGGATGCTCGACGCGGACGCCTATGCCGAAGCCGCGAGGCTCGAGGAGTGCGCCAAGTCTTTTTAAAAGCGAGAAAACGTCACGGGCGCTGTGGCCTGTTGCAAGGATAAGGGTATCGGTCTCAAAATCGCAGCTTTCGCCCGAAATCTCAACACGCCCCCCTACTACGCGACCGTCATTGACCTTTACGTCAACAAGCTTTGAGGAGAAATGGACCTCGCCGCCAAGGGAGATTATCTTCTCTCTGATCCCGCGAACTACCCGAGAGAGCTTATCGGTGCCTACGTGGGCTCCCGTCGAATAGATTATATCCTCGGGCGCACCGTGATTTACAAATTCACATAGCACCTTCAGCTTATACTTATCGGGGGCTCCCGACTTTAATTTACCGTCGGAATAGGCTCCTGCTCCTCCCTCGCCGAACTGAATATTACATTCGGGGTCTAAAATACCGAGGGCGGTAAAGAGCTTCACTCGCTCGTCGCGGTCCTCGATAGCCATTCCGCGCTCGTAGAGTATGGGGCGCGCTCCCGCTTCGGCAAGGACGAGGGCTGCGAAAAGTCCTGCAGGTCCTGCGCCTACGACAACGGGGCGTGTCGAGAGCTTACACTCGGGAACGGAAAAGCTCAAATCCTCGTGGGGGCGAACCTTCTTGCGCATACGGAGCAATCCCTTCTCGCGCTCGTAATCAAGGCTTAGCGCCACGGTTGCTTTATAGTGAATATCGCTTTTGTCGGACAGGTTGAGGGTACGGCGGACTACGGTCACTTCCTTTATCTCGTCGCGCCCTATGGGCAGATGGGAGAGCAGACGGTCAATTATATCGTCCGAGGTGTAGCTTATAGGTAAGGTAATGTCGGTGCGTATCAACTCTTCTCCCCCTTTTTCGGTCATTTGTAATATATTGTAGCACAGCTTTGAGTTTTTTTCAATAGCTTAGGATTTTTTACATTTGAATTATTGACTTTTTTCGATATGCGTGTATAATTATATATTATAATGTTTGGGCGTGTAAATATTTTAGCGCAGGAGTTAAGGGAGAATTTGGCTATGGTAAACGAGAAAATGCGGGAGCTTGGCGCGAGAAGGTCGGTAATCAGAGAGCTTTTCGAATACGGCAAGGTCAGACGGGCTGAGATAGGCGCGGAGAACGTTTTTGATTTCTCCCTCGGTAATCCCTCGGTGGAGGCGCCCTCTTCGGTTAACCGCGAGCTTAAGAGGCTTATCGACAGCGAAAGTTCAATTCTCCTCCACGGCTATACCTCGGCTCAGGGTGACGCCTCGGTCAGAGGGGCGGTGGCCGATTATATAAACAGAACCCAGGGGGAGGAGATCAATGCAGACTGCCTTTATATGACTGTTGGCGCCGCTGCGGCTCTTACCTGTACTCTTACGGCGCTGGTTCAAGAGGGCGAGGAGGTTATAGTTCCCTCTCCTTACTTCCCCGAATACAAGGTGTTTGTCGAACGGTGCGGCGCAAAAATCGTTGAGGTTCCCTGCAAAAGAGAGGACTTCCAGCTGGACGTAGAGGCAATAAGGAAAGCCGTAAACGATAAAACCGCAGCCATAATTATAAACTCCCCTAACAATCCTACGGGAACGGTGTTCTCCGAGGAGAGTATATGCTCCCTTGCGGATATGCTCAGAGAAAAGGCGTGGGAGCTTGGGCACCCGATTTATATTATTGCCGACGAGCCCTATCGCGAGCTGGTTTACGACGGAGCGCGCGTTCCCTATATCACGAAATATTACGACGATACCGTGGTTAGCTACTCCTTCAGTAAGTCTCTGTCGCTGCCCGGTGAGAGAATAGGCTATGCGCTGGTTTGCCCGAGGGCGAAAGATTTCGTTGCGGTATACCAGGCTATATGCGGCGCAGGTCGGGCTCTCGGCTACGTTTGCGCGCCTTCGCTGCTCCAGAAGCTTTTGCCAAGGGTGCTTGGCGAGGTGTCGGACATTGGGGTTTACGATAAAAACAGAAGGCTGCTTCTTGAGAAGCTTACGGAATACGGTATTGAGTGCGTTAAGCCCGAGGGCGCGTTCTACCTGTTTATAAAATCGCCGTCGGGGGACTCCGCGGAGTTCTGCGAGCGTGCAAAGCGATTTGAAATTCTGCTCGTGCCCAGCGACGACTTCGGCTGCGGCGGATATGCAAGGCTTGCGTATTGCGTTAAAACCGAAGAAATAGAGAGAGCTCTCCCTGCCTTCAAGGCACTTGCCGAGAGCTACAGACAATAAATTCTTGAGGATAGGACTATGGCAAAGGAAAGCTTACTTGACAAAGCCAGAAAAATAATTAACGAGGTGGACGCAGAGATGCGCGAGCTGTTCGTTAAGAGAATGCAAGCGGCAGAGATGGTCGCGGAATATAAAAAGGAGCGCGGACTTGCTATATTTGACGGCGCGCGCGAGGACGAGGTAATAAAGAAGAACTCCCAGGGCGTAGATGACCCCACGGTGCGCGAGTACTACGTTAACTTCTTACGGAACAATATGGCGGTTTCCAGAGCCTATCAGTCAAGGCTTATGGAGGGAATGAAGGTTGCCTACTCGGGTACGGAGGGCGCGTTCGCTCATATTGCGGCGGAGAAGCTCTACCCTACCGCAAAGAAGGTTGCCTATGGCAGCTTCAAGGAGGCGTATGCCTCGGTGGAGTCGGGCGAGTGCGACGTGGCGGTGCTTCCCGTAGAGAACAGCTATAACGGCGAGGTAGGTCAGGTTACCGACCTTATGTTCTCGGGCTCCCTTTACGTAAACGGAATGTTCGACCTTCCCGTAACCCAGGATTTGCTTGGTATTAAGGGAGCAAAGCCCGAGGATATAAAAACCGTTGTCAGCCACCCCCAGGCGCTCGGTCAGTGCGCGAGGTACATATCGGAGCGCGGATTTGCTACCCGTGAGTTTGAGAACACCGCCCTTGCGGCAAAGCACGTAGCAGAAATGAAAGATATAAGCGTGGGAGCTATTGCAAGCGAGGAGTGCGCGGAGCTTTTCGGGCTTGAGATTATTGACCACGATATAAACGAAAGCAAGAGCAATACCACGAGATTTGCTATATTCTCAAGAGTGGCTAATAAGCGCGTCTCAAAGGAGGCGGGCGTTCATTCAATACTTCTGTTCACCGTCCGCAACGAGGCGGGAGCCTTGGCGAAGGCGATAGAGGTTATCGGCTCTCACGGCTTCAATATGCGCTCTCTCAGGAGCCGTCCTATGAAGGAGCTGCTGTGGCAGTATT
This sequence comes from Clostridia bacterium, assembly GCA_017481225.1. GTDB lineage: Bacteria > Bacillota > Clostridia > Oscillospirales > CAG-272 > UBA1740. The sequence goes on along the minus strand of JAFUPM010000034.1, from coordinate 10,464 downwards.
ACTTCTACGTAGAGGCGGAGGGAAACGTGCAAACCGAGAACGGCGGCTCTATGATGGAGGAGCTTGGAGAATACTGCGACAGACTTAAGTTCGTCGGTACTTATATTAAATTCTGACGGGCGTGGCGAAAGGAAGCTATATGAAGAAGCTGCATCTTGACCTTTCGGAGAGAGGCTACGATATTTACGTCGGGCGAGGGCTTCTCTCTGAATGTAAAAAATATTTTAATCTTTCCCGCAAAGTGTTTATAGTTACCGACTCGGGTGTTCCCTCGGAGTACGCACAGACGGTAAGGTCTATGTGCGACGATGCGACGGTGGTCACCGTGCCTATGGGCGAGGGCTCGAAGAGTCCTGAGACCTACACCTATCTGTTGGAGAAAATGATTGAGTTTGGTATGACGAGAAGCGACTGCGCTGTGGCTGTGGGCGGCGGTGTGGTTGGCGACCTTACGGGCTTTGCGGCGGCGTCCTATATGCGCGGAATAGATTTCTATAATATTCCCACGACGGTGCTGTCTCAGGTGGACTCCTCAATAGGCGGCAAGGTGGCTATAAACCTCGGCGGTATCAAAAATATCGTGGGCGCGTTCCACCAGCCGAAGGGGGTAATTATTGACCCCGACACTCTGAAAACTCTCCCAAAAAGGCAGATAGCAAACGGACTGTGCGAGGCTCTTAAGATGTCTCTTACCTCCGACGGGGAGCTGTTCGGGCTGTTCGAGCGCGAGGAAATTAACGAGGATAATATTGAGGACGTAATAGTTCGTTCTCTTATGATAAAAAAGGCTGTTGTGGAGGCTGACGAGCGCGAGGGTGGACTGAGAAGGATACTGAACTTTGGTCACACCTTCGGTCACGCCGTAGAGGCTGCGGAGGAGCTTAGGGGCTACTACCACGGCGAGTGCGTTGCCATAGGTATGCTCGTCACAAGCTCGGAGAGCGTTAAGGCAAGGCTTATTCCCGTGCTGAAGCGGCTGGGGCTGCCCTACTCCTACGAGGGCGACGTAAAGGGCGCTTTAGGCTTCATAAGCCACGATAAAAAATGCGAGGGCGGTAAGGTTTCGGTAGTATTTGTCGATGAACCCGGAAGCTTCAGGATAGAAAAAATGAATACGGAAGATTTTATAGCTCACATAGAGAAAGCTTTCAGTTAAGGAATATAAAGTTAGGCAGAAACGATTTTTTCAATTTGGTTAAATTCTGCAGACGGAGGTTGGTATGAAGAATACGTTCGGTAATTCACTCACTGTTACGCTGTTTGGCGAAAGTCACGGCGATTATATCGGCGCGGTTATAGACGGAATTGCACCCGGTATAACCGTTGACCACGCGTATATATGCGCAAGGCTTGCTTTGCGCCGCCCGTCGGGCAGAATATCTACTGCAAGAGTTGAGGCTGACGAATATAAGATTGTCAGCGGAGAGTATATGGGCAAGACTACCGGCACGCCTCTCACCATACTCATACCTAACACTAATAAAAAAAGCGGTGACTATAAGAATATTGCTCTGACACCGAGGCCAGGTCACGCTGACTATGCGGCGGAGTGCAAGTATCACGGCTTCCAGGACCCCAGAGGCGGCGGTCACTTCTCCGGAAGAATAACTGCGGCTCTTGTGGCTGCGGGAGCTGTAATCTCCTCTGCCCTTATCTCAAAGGGTATCAGAATAGGTACTCATATTTCCTCTATCGGTGAGGTATCCGACAGAGCCTTCGGTGAGCTTTACGACGATATTGCAGAGCTTAACAGCAAGCCCTTCCCTACTCTTTCGACGGAGGCGGGCGACGAGATGCGCCGCGTTATTGAGGCGGCGGCGGCTGACGGCGACAGTGTCGGCGGCGTTTTGGAGACGGCTGTTATCGGCGTTCCCTGCGGTGTTGGCGAGCCCTGGTTCGACAGCGCTGAGAGTATGCTTGCTCACGGACTTTTCTCTATCCCCGGTATTAAGGGCGTGGAGTTCGGCGCAGGCTTCGGTATCTCAAGGCTGCGCGGAAGCGAGGCAAACGACGCCTTCACCTTCGACGGGGACGATAACGTTATAACGAAAACCAACAACAACGGCGGTATTACCAACGGTATGCCCATAATTTTCAGATGCGCGGTAAAGCCTACTCCCTCTATCTACAAGGAGCAGGACAGCGTATGTCTCGATACTAGGGAGTGCGTGAAGCTCGCTATTGAGGGCAGGCACGACCCTGCTATAATTCACAGAGCACGCGCCGTGGTTGACGCGGTGGCGGCTATTGCCATAGCAGATATGCTTACTGCAAGGTTCGGTACCGATTACCTTGCCGAAGAAGATTTTTAATATGAAATACGGACTAATAGGTGAGAAGCTCGGTCATAGCTTCTCGAAAATCATACACGGTATGCTCTCGGATTACAGCTACGAGCTGTGCGAGGTGGCAAAGGAGGACCTTGACGGCTTCCTCGTGGCGCGAAAGTTCAATGCCATAAACGTGACTATCCCCTACAAGGAGGCGGTCATACCCTATTTACACTATATTGACAAGGCGGCGAAGGATATAGGCGCTGTCAACACGGTGGTTAACAGAGACGGTAAGCTCTACGGATACAATACCGATTTTTACGGGCTTTCACAGCTTATTTCCCACGTGGGCGTCACTCTTTCGGGGCGTAAGGTTGCAATACTCGGCACAGGCGGTACCTCAAAGACCGCCGTGGCTGTGGCGAAAAGCCTCGGCGCCCGTGAGATACTCTGTGTCAGCAGAAGCCCAAGGGAGGGCTCAATAGGCTACGGTGAGCTTGCAAAGGGGCATACCGACCTTGACGTTATAATTAACACCACACCTGCGGGAATGTACCCGAGGTGCTACGACGAGCCCATAGATATATCTGTGTTCCCAACCCTTTCGGCTGTGGTGGACGTGGTATATAATCCGCTGAGAACTCCCCTTGTAAGGTCGGCTTTATCCCGAGGGATTGCCGCTGAGGGCGGACTGTATATGCTGGTGGCGCAGGCGGTGCGTGCGTCGGAGATATTCCTCGATACGAAGTACCCCGATGGTACTGTGGAGAGGGTATATAAGCAGCTCAGGGCGCAGAGAGAAAGCATAGTGCTTATAGGTATGCCTGCCTCGGGCAAAAGCACGGTTGGGGCAATACTTGCGGATATGCTCGGGCGCGAGCTTATTGACACGGACGAGCTTGTGGAAAGAGGTCAGGGCGTTAAGATATCCGAGATTTTCTCCACGGGCGGAGAGGCTTATTTCAGAGACCTTGAGAGTGAGGCTGTGAGGGAGGCTTCGGCTGTGGGGGGAAGGATTATTGCCACGGGCGGCGGTGCTGTGCTTCGCCGTGAAAATATTGACGCTCTGCGTGCAAACGGCAAAATATACTTTATTGATAGACCCCTCTCGGAGCTTGTACCCACCTCGTCAAGACCTCTCTCCTCCGACAGAGCGTCCATAGAGAAAAGATATAACGAAAGATACGGCATATATTCCGATGCCTGCGACGTGCGGATTGAGGTTGCGGGTGACGCTCGGAGTGTTGCCGCAGAAATAATGGAGAATTTCAAAAAATGAAGCTGTATATAATCAACGGCCCGAACCTTAATATGCTTGGTATCAGAGAGCCTGCCCATTACGGAAGCTGCCGCTATGAGGATATGGTGGAGGGGATTTGCGCTCATTGCAAGGAGCTTGGTGTAGAGGTCTGCTTCTATCAGTCAAATCACGAGGGCGACCTTGTGGATAAAATCCAGGAGGCATACTTCGAGGGGGCTGACGGAATAGTTATCAACCCCGGAGCTTATACTCATACAAGCATTGCCCTGCTTGACGCGGTGAAGTCGGTGAGCTTACCTACGGTGGAGGTGCATATCTCCAAGGTAGAGGAGCGCGAGGACTTCAGGCAGGTTAGCTACATTCGCGCGGCTTGTGTCAAGACTATAACGGGACACGGCATCAAGGGATATAGCGAGGCTGTGGATTATCTTGTAGAGCTTTTAGGTAAAGATAAATGAGAGCAGTAATAGAAAAGGGACGGGCGTGCGGCACTATTTCCGCGCCACCCTCCAAAAGCATGGCGCACAGGCTGCTTATTGCGTCGGCGCTTGCCGAGGGCGAGAGCCTGGTGCGCGGCATTTCCGACTGCGAGGACGTGCTGGCGACGGTGGATTGCCTGAGAGCCCTTGGCGCAGAAATTGAAGTCAGCGGTGACACGGCTACCGTGCGGGGCTTTGACCCGAGGCGCTCGTCGCCAACGGACCTGCTTTCCGCAAGAGAAAGCGGAAGTACTTTAAGGTTTCTCCTTCCCCTTGCCCTGCTATCGGGCAACGAGGCAAAATTTGTCGGCGCAGGCAGGCTTATGGAAAGGCCTATGGAGGTATACGAGGAGATTTGCAAAAAGCAGGGACTCCTTTTCCTTCGCGACGGCGGCATAACCGTAAAGGGTCCTATGAGGGGTGAGGATTTCTCCCTTCGCGGCGACGTAAGCAGTCAGTTTATTACGGGTATGCTTTTCGCTCTTCCCTTCCTTGGGGGAGACAGGCGAATTCATATTACCACGGATATTGAAAGTAAATCCTATATAGACCTTACCCTTCGCGCGATGAATGAGTTCGGAGTCGGAGCTGTGTGGGAAAACGACACTACCCTTTTCGTTCCCCGGGGGGCAAAATACAATGCCCGCGAGATTACCGTGGAGGGCGACTACTCCGGCGCGGCTTTCCCCGATGCCTTGAACCTATTCGGCGGCGAGGTCTGCGTCCTTGGGCTTTCAGAGGAGAGCCTGCAGGGGGACAGAGTTTACGGCGAGTATTACGGGCAGTTAAGTCAAGGCAATGCAACCTTATCTATAAAGGACTGCCCTGACCTCGGTCCTATACTGTTCGCGGTGGCGGCGGCGAAGCACGGTGCTTTGATAACCGAGACGCGTCGGCTCAGAATTAAGGAGAGCGACAGAGCAAGGGTTATGGCAGAGGAGCTTGCAAAGTTCGGCGCGCGCGTCACGGTAGAGGAGGACTCGGTGAGGATAGAGCCCTGTGCGTTGCACGCGCCGAGGGAACCTCTTTTCGGTCACGGCGACCATAGAATAGTTATGTCCCTTGCGGTGCTTTGCACCCTGTACGGCGGTGAAATTCTCGGGGCTGAGGCGGTGGCGAAGAGCTATCCCTGCTTTTTCGAGGATTTAGGCAGACTGGGAATTGGAGTTAAACTTTATGAAGCTTAATAAAGATACTAAGATACTTATAGTCGGTCTTGGAGTTATCGGCGGCGGATATGCCGCGGCATTGACCGACAGCGGATACAAGGTAAAGTGCATAACCAAGGAGCTTTCGGATATTCAGTACGCCTACGAGCACGGGATTATTGACTACGGAACTACCGAGGTTGACCCTGCGCTTATTGCAGAAGCGGAGCTTATAGTTTTCGCTCTTTATCCCACGATTTTCATTGATTGGATTAAAAAATACCAACATTTGTTTACATCCGGTTGCATTATTACCGACGTTACGGGTGTTAAGAGCAGCGTTGTGTACGAGGTCCAAGGGATACTTAGAGACGACGTTGAGTTTATTTCCGCCCACCCTATGGCAGGTAGAGAGAGGTCGGGTGTTGAGTACTCGGACCCTAAGGTTTTCCGCGGTGCAAACTATATTGTAACCCCTACGGAGAAAAATTCCGAGGAGGCAATTGAGCTTTGCTGCGAGCTTGGCCGTCAGCTTGGGTTCGCTAAGATTTCAAGGCTGTCTCCCGAGGAGCATGATAAAATGATTGCCTTCCTCTCACAGCTGACACACTGTATTGCGGTGGTTCTTATGAACGCTAACACCTCCGAGGGGTTGGAGAAATACACCGGTGACTCCTTCAGAGACCTGACGAGGATTGCGAAGATTAACGACAGAATGTGGAGCGAGCTGTTTATGATGAACAAGAATGCGCTCCTATGCGAGATGGATTCGTTTATTGACGAATTTATAAAATTCCGTTCTATGATTGAAAACGGAGACGTAGACGCTATGCGCGAGAGAATGCGCGCGTCGAGTGAGAGGCGAACGCTTTTCGACAAGCCTCGGAAATGACCGTTTGCAAAATTCCGTTCTATGATTGAACGCGGAGACGTAGACGCTATGCGCGAGAGGATGCGCGCGTCGAGTGAGAGGCGAACGCTTTTCGATAAGCCTCGGAAATGACCGTTTGCAAAATTCCGTTCTGCGATAGAACGCGGAGACGTAGACGCTATGCGCGAGAGAATGCGCGCGTCGAGTGAGAGGCGAACACTTTTCGATAAGCCTCGGAAATATTAAACTAAAGAGGAAAAAACTATGAATATGGAATTCTACAGAAAGCTGCCCATACCGAAGGATATTAAGGAGCAGTTTCCACTTGCGCCCGATGCGGCAAAGGCTCTTGCGGCGAGGGTTAACGAGCTTAAGTCGGTTTTCTCGGGAGAGTCGGACAAGTTTATACTTGTCGTCGGTCCCTGCTCTGCCGACAGAGAGGACGCAGTTCTTGATTATATATACCGCCTGCGCGGAATTCAGGAAAAGGTTTCGGACAAGATTATTATAGTTCCGAGAATTTATACCAACAAGCCGAGAACCACGGGTGAGGGCTACAAGGGTATGCTTCATCAGCCCGACCCCAACCAGAAGCCCGATATGCTTAAGGGTATAGTTGCAATTCGTAAGCTCCATATGAGAGCTGTTGCGGAGACCGGCTTTGGCTGCGCTGACGAGATGCTCTACCCCGAAAATTACAGATATCTTTCCGACCTTTTAGCTTACGTTGCCGTTGGTGCGCGCTCCGTTGAGGACCAGCAGCACAGGCTCACGGCTTCGGGCTTCGATATTCCCGTTGGTATGAAAAACCCCACGGGCGGTGATAACAGTATTATGATGAATGCTATACGCGCAGCCCAAGGCTCCCACGTGTTCCTTTATCGTGGCTGGGAGGTAAAGAGTGCCGGAAATCCTTACGCCCACGCCATACTTCGCGGCTACGTTGATAACCTTGGTAAAACCCACCCCAATTACCACTACGAGGACCTTTACGACCTTTACGAAAGCTATCAGAAATCCGGGCTTGAGAACCCTGCGGTTATAGTTGACACTAACCACGCAAACTCGGGAAAGCAGTATCTTGAGCAGGTGAGAATTTCTAAGGAAATACTCCACAGCTGCCGCTATTCTTCAGACGTTCGTAGCATCGTCAAGGGCTTGATGATAGAGAGCTATATTGAGGACGGCTCACAGAAAATCTGCGACAATCCTATTTACGGTAAGTCCGTAACCGACCCCTGCCTCGGCTGGGAAAAGACCGAAAGGCTGATTTACGATATCGCGGACGTGCTTTAACTATATATTTTAACCGCCATATAGCGACTTTGCTATATGGCGGTTTTGTTGGCTTATGCGACAGGGCGGCATATAAATATAAATATAAGTATAAGTATGAGTTTAAGTATGAGTATAAGTATGAGTATAAGTATAAGTACAAACCTAAGTATAAACGTAAGTACGAATTTAAACGTAAGTACAAATATGAATACAAATATAAATGGCACGGCGAGTAGCCGTGCCATTTTTGGGTTTTCGCTCAGAATTAACCAACAAGACCCGAACGCTCGATACCCTGAACAAGATATCTCTGACAGAAGAGATACATAATTACAAGGGGAGCGATAATCATAAGTCCTGCGGTATTCTGGATAGCAATTCTGTAAAGGGGCATTGCCTGGTTGTTTACCATGTTAAGAGTAGGAGGAACCTTCTCTATAAGGTTAGAGAGCATCCAGGGTGCGTTAAGTCCCTCGAAGAATACGTCGCGGTAGAATACGTCCGTCCAAGACCAGGAGAAGGAGAACAGGAATACTGTAATCATCATAGGTATGGAGAGAGGAAGTATAATCTGAAGGAAGGTACGGAAGGTACCCGAGCCGTCAACGTATGCGGACTCCTCAAGCTCGTCGGGAACGCCCTTGAAGAACTGTCTCATAAGGTAAATATACAGACCGTTCTTGAAGGCGAGACCGCCGATAGAAAGCACGTAGAAGGGCGCCATAGTATCACGGATACTGGGACGGGTGCCTGCTATAAGCTCGATGATACCCTTGGTGCTTTGGTCCATAGACGCGGGAAGCAGAAGGTCGAACTTCGTGAAGAAGTCTCTCATGGCAAGCTCAAGCGTGCTGTGAGGAATAATCATTATTACGACAACGAGGACGAACACGAAATTGTTGCCCTTGAACTTGAACTTAGCCAGACCGTAGCCTACAAGACAGGATACGAAGGTCTGAATAAGAGCTGTTGTGGAGGACAGAAGAAGCGTGTTGCCAAATGCTGTCATATAATCATTCTCGAGGAAGATGTACTTATAGTTGTCGAAGGTGAAGTTTTTCGGTATCAGAGATACGGTTGCGTCAACTATATCGTCAAGAGTCATAAAGGAGTTTGCTATCTTGGATACGAAGGGGAATATGATAACGTAGGAAACACCCAGCATCAGAACAAATCTGAAGATGTTTACTATAACCTTCATCCACGTATTGGAGGTTTTGAGCTTATAGAGTATTCTTTCCTTCAAGGTAAGCTTACCGTCGAAGTCAACGTGGATTTTATTTTTAGTTTCTTTTGTAACTACTGTTTTAGAATCCATATCTCCACCTCCTTAATCTCTTCTCTGATAGAATACGAAGGAGGAAGCTATTGCTCCGACCACCGCAATTATCAACGCAACAAGCAGGAAGTATATCCACGACATCGCAACACCGACGCCCGGTATGGGGTTGTGGTACGCCTGGTTGGAGGCGTAGTTCATCGCCGGGTTGTTGGTTCTGGTGAAGGCGTCTATAACAGTATAGATCGCGTTAACCAAAATCATAGGAGAGATCATCGGGAAGGTAACCTTCCAGAAGGTTTCCCAGCCTGTCGCACCCTCTATCTGGCACGCCTCGTAAATTGAGGGAGAGATAGACTGCAGACCTGCAAGGAATATAAGCATCTGAACGCCTGAATAGTTGATGATACTGTAAATATCATTAACAAGACCTACAACGTAGGTAACGAGCTCCGTACCTATCTTCATATTCGCGAACAGCGCCTGAACGTCAAGCATAGAGATAATCTCGGAGCCGCCCTGGCCGCCTGTACCGTCGTCTATTCCCTCACCTGCGCCGCTTTGGAGCGAGTCGTTAAGGTTGACTATTTCCATAACGCCGGTGGAGATAATAACGGGAACGAAGAAGATAGCGCGGAATACTGCTCTACCGAGCATCTTCTGGTTAAGAACAACAGCTATAAACAGAGAGAAGATAACAATTGCGGGAACCTGGAAGAGAATCTGCTGAAGCGAGGAAAGAAGCTTCGCGTAGAAGTCCTGGTCCGAGAACGCCTGTACGTAGTTATCAAAGCCTACGAAGGTGGTCACCTGTGTCTGCACGTACTGACCGAGGGATTCGTCCCAAACGGAGGCACCCTTGGTGCTGACTGTGAAGCTGTACCAGATAGAGTCGAATAGAATGGGAAGGTATATAAGAACTATACCGAGAAGGAAAGGAAGCACGAAGAAGTAGCCTGCTCTCGCCTTGGTTTTATCAAGGGAGCGTTTGGGCTTGAAGAACGCCTTGACCTTGTCGAAGAAGGTGTTGCCACCTTCTATCGCAAGAGCCTCGCCGCCTACGGCTTTCTCAGAGGACTTACTTGTGAATTTCGACTTTACAGAGTCGAAAAACGACTTGCAAGCGTCAGTAAATTTATTGCTCATTTTCTGTCCTCCTTACTTTCCGAATTCGACAAAGTCACATCTGCCGACGGTGTAAACCTTGGTTTCACCATCGCCGAGTGTTTTATCGATAGTGTTGTCAACTCTGACGTTGACCTTGTAGTTATTGTAGTTAAGAATGAAGTGAACCGTCTTGTTCTGAGTGCTGTCATAGTAGGTTACGAGTACTACGCTGCCGTTGTCGCAGGTAAGCAGAGTGGAGTCGTAGCTGTCACCGTCTGTTGCAAGAGAGTCGGTAACGTACTTCGGGTCGTATGCGCCGCGATTTGCAACGAATACGGCGCTATCGAAGCTGACGGTGGTCTGCTCTGTGCCGCTCTCGGCAGGATACTCAGCCTTAACGGAAGCAATAAGAGCATCAAGCTTTGTGTCAAAGCCGTACACGTTAAGCTCCTCAGAGGTGAGGTTCATAAGCTCCATAGCGTACTCCTTGAGAGATGCCTTATCGAAATCTACGAAGATGGAGAGTCCGAATTCGGTATTCGAATCAGCGCGGAACTCCTTAAGCTTTTCTTCAATGAGCTTATACACGATTTTCTCAGCATCGGTCATAAACTCATCAACAAGCTCGAGGTAGTAGCTTCTCATATCCTCGCTGTTGGGGATACGCTCAGCGATAACAGCCTTATGGTCTACTATAAGAGCATTCTGGAGAGAGCCGATGGCATTGTTAAGTCTCGTGTACTGCTCCTTGATATTACCCTTCCAGTT